>JALEJQ010000091.1 GCA_022769565.1 Oscillospiraceae bacterium | reverse complement strand
TTATCGGAAAGGGTATTGTGGATAATTCCCTTGAGTATCACCTTGCTTCTGCCAAAAAGAACGGAGTTACCCGTGATGAAATGGCGGAGATACTCACCCATATTGCATTTTATGCAGGCTGGCCCAATGCCTGGGCAGCGTTTAAAATGGCAAAAGAGGTATATAAGGACGAACAGGCTGCCGATGAACACGGCGGATTTTTCGGACAGGGCGAGTTCAACTCCGAATATGCAAAATATTTTACGGGAAACTCATACTTAAAGCCGCTGACCGACCCAAAGGAAACGGTATTTATTGCAAATGTGACCTTTGAGCCTGCCTGCCGCAACAACTGGCATATCCACAACGCCGAAAAGGGCGGCGGTCAGATACTTATCTGCGTTGACGGTGAGGGCATATATCAGGAATGGGGCAAGCCTGCACGTCATCTTAAAGCAGGTGATGTTGTCACTATTACGGCAGGCGTAAAGCATTGGCACGGAGCGGCGGAAAACAGCTGGTTTTCTCATCTTGCAGTCGAAGTTCCCGGAGAGAATACCAAAACAGAATGGCTGGAGCCTGTGGACGAGGTTCAGTACAAAAACGCCGGAGAGGAACTGCAATGACAAGAGAAGAAGTGCTTCGCCGATACAAAATTCCTGCGGAGATACTTGATGAATATGAGCCGCAGGGAAAGGTTAAACCGTCTTTCACGCTCGGCTCTTAATTTACGGGCGTTGATCTCATCATCTGTTTTAACCTCATGACACGGAACGTTTTTTACAACAATAGTACAGTTACATTCACCTTCTACATATTCCTTTAGCTTGTCAGAATATTTTGTTTTTCCCGCCTTTACCTCTGTCTCCATCTTCTTTGACACTAAATAAAAGTCACCGGCATACTTAGGGTCAATAATTTTGACTTCTCTCTCCAGAAATGAATCATCCATCATTTCTATAGAAATCATTTCATTCCGACGAATTATCTCGCCTTTTTCAAGATGCACTCTTAGAATTGAAACTTCACCTTTGTTATCTTCGTATGCTGAACCGCTGACAGATGTGATTTTCAAGTGAATCATCCTTTCTTTATATCTTTTCAAACACCAACAACTTGGCACCATTAATAAACACATCTTTCCCCTTTAATGCTTTGATTATATCATTATCAACGTTTCAGGTCAAGGTATATCAATAAAAAGAGCGATCAAAGCACATCTATTGTCCGCTTTTGGGGACAGTTGATTTTTCTGTTGATTTATCGTTTATTTACAATAAAAAACTTTCAGATTGAAACAATCTATATTGGATAAAATGAATAAGCTACCCTTGCCTATGCTGGCAGAGGGTAGCAAAATTTTAAATGATTAATTATAGTTGTTTACTGAGGCTCTTTCATTTCCTGTAAATTTCCTGTAAAATGAAAACTGACAACCGATTTTCAGCTATAATAAAGGCTTTGGGGACAAATGGCAAATATTGCCGTGGCATACGAATAATACTTTTATCATAGCTTCTCCATTCTCGCAAATGCGTGATTTCCCCTATTCTGCGTGGGTTGTGGGCGGTACAAATATTGTACAGAAAATTTGCTCGGCAGAAAAGCAGTGTGAAAATGACGTATCTACGTTGGGTTTATTACAATTGAAAAGTAGTCAATTGGTAGTCGGTTAGGGGGGGGGGCAGACTACTCGTGATTTTTACCTTTTAACGATTGGATTTGGGGGAGGGGGTGCAAATCGTTTTGATAATATTATATATTATTTTTTGGGAAATGGCAAGTGGGCATAAAAATCACCGCAGGTTTGTTTTCCTGCGGCGACAATAACACTATGTAATTATAAACCAAGTATCTGCTTTTTCTTTGCGTCAAATTCTTCTTGAGTGATAACGCCGCTGTCGAGGAGGTCTTTAAACTTCTTCAATTCGTCGGCGCTTGAGGCAAACTGAACAACGGGTGCAGGTGCAACAGGTGCTGTTCTGTTTGCCTTTTTATTTTCTTCAATAGCTTTATTCGCTGCAGCTACAAACTCATCTGCATTCTGCACACACTTAAACCGTATAGTACCTGATGTCGACCTTATTACAAGAGTCTTTCCACCGCGAATTTTGTCAAATATAGAATTCTTAACGAATAATGAATCTACTTTTGCTATCGGAAGTCTCAAACTCTCTGTTGAAAATAGTTTTTTTACGCTGCCTTCTATACCTTCTGCTGTTAATTTCAGAAAGCATTTGGAAACTTTATACATTGTAATTACTAGAAATAATATCATAATCATAGTAATAACTATCGGAATCGCATTTTTTATGAACATTTCTTCGTGTGAGTACATACGTCTTTCCAAGTCTCTGATGCATACGTCAAAAACATTATACTTACATCCGTAATAATGCTTCTCTTTTATAGGAATTATCCATAATATCGTTGCAATAATAAAAATACACATAATTATTTTATAAACCATTGAAAATTTAAATTTAATATCTGCCTTGATAATACTGTTTTCCATAAAATAACCTCTTTCTCCAAAATTTACTTTTTGTTTTGTTCATCAAACCGTTTCTGACAGTTCTTGCAGAATTTTACGTTCTTACCGCCATACTTTATTACGTCATTTTCGGTCTGAAATGACTTGCACTCTATTGGTTTTGAACGATAACAAAAGCCCTCAATATGATAGGTATTTGTATTGGTGTTTAGATTATATTTCAAATTATCCACCCCTTTTTGACATAATACCACAAATTTTTTTCAAAAAAAAAAAAACAGTTAATAGTTTGTAAACAATATCCGCAAACAGAAAAACAGACACCCCAGCCGTCAAGCCAAAGTGTCTGTTCCGTTTATGTTATTACACCATGGAGTACCATTGGTCGTATCTCCCTATTCCACCACAATCTAAGACAGCAATGATAAAAACCGCTCATAGTTCCCTTTTTGAATTCATATTCTGAATTTCGATACCTGAGAATGAAGAATATCTGCCTGAGCCTTAAGTTCAAGGCTTGACGCAGCGCTCTCCTGTGCGGAAGCGGAGTTGGACTGGATAGTGGTCGTAATGCTTTCAAGTCCTGCGTTTATCTCCTTGATAGCCTTTGTCTGTTCTTCCGATTCGGCAGAAATGACCTTCATCAGCTTTGCAAACTCTTCTGCGGAGCCGCTGATAGCTTCAAAGGAATCCTTCGTCCTCTTAGCTACTTCAGCTCCCTTGTTTACAGCAACGCTGCTGCGCTCCACAAGAGCCAGGGTATCCTTTGCCGCCTCGGAGGATCTTGCTGCAAGCGTTCTTACCTCGTCCGCAACTACCGCAAATCCCTTGCCTGCCTCGCCTGCTCTTGCTGCTTCCACCGCTGCATTGAGCGCAAGTATATTTGTCTGGAATGCAATATCCTCAATGATCGAAATAACGCTCTGTATCTCGTCCGATGTGGCTTTTATCTCATTCATGGACTCGTTCATATCACTTACGGTCCTGCCGCCGGTCTCAATATCGCCCATAACGTTTACAAGAAGCTGTGACGCCCTGCCTGTTATCTCAGTATTTTTCACTGCGCCCGACTCAATGCCTTCGGTCATGGAGGTTATCTCTTCAATAGCGGCAGCCTCATTTGCCGTGTTTCCTGCAAGAAGCTGTGAACCCGATGAAAGAGTTTCCGAATCCGCAAGAACCTTTCCTCCAACGGAATTTATGGCGGTCATAGTCTCCTTAAGATGTGAAGCTATGCCATCAAGAGAGGTCTTTATTCCCACAAAATCCCCCTCATACTCAACGGAGCTTCTTGCGTTAAGATTTCCTTCACTTATTTCGGAAAGCACATTGTAAATATCCTTTATGTAAGCGGAAAGCACGGAAACCGTCTTCTGCAAAGCCTCGGCAAGCACCTGCGTTTCGTCTCCGCGATCATTGGAAACGCACGGGGTAGAAAGGTCGCCCTCCGAAAGCTTGACAAGCCTGTCCGTAGTATTTGAAACAGGCGCAAGCACCGCTTTTGATACCTTAAGAGAAACGATTATAGCAGACGCTATACAAACAAGCTGCAGCACGATGAGTATGAAAAGCAGCTTGAAATATGATGAAAAAAGGTCTGCATAATCTGCGGCATATATCACAAAATAATCAGCTTCGCCAATTACGGCGTAGCTTATAAAGGCACTATCTCCGTCAAAAAGCGGAGAGCTTGAAGCGGAATGACCGGCTTCTCCGTTCCGCAGGCTTTCGAGAACATCTGCAAAACCCAACTCGGCAGCATTTATCCCTGCTTTTCGATATTCTTCATCCGAACTGATGATAACATTGCCGTACCTGTCGGTAACAAATGCAAATTCATCTTCATCTATACCGTCAAGATAAGCACTGAGATAATCGTATGCAAGCTCGCCCACAAGCACTTTCCCGTCAGCCTTATACGCCGTAAGATTTATCGGTTCGCCGTCCTGTTCTGCGGTGGGCAGTATGGCAAAATCCCCGTCATTCATTTCGGAAAGCGTGTTTTCGCCGTTTACGATGTTATAAACATTATCCGTCAGAAGGCTTACCCTGTCAAAGGTAGAGTCGCCGTCCTCCGACACCTCAGCCGAACTGAGACACTCGGCAAGAAAATCCACCTCATCCGAAACAGACGCTGCACAGTTATTTGTTATACATTCCCCAAGTCTGATATTATTGCTGTATGATACATTGAGAGCACCAAGAGATGCGGCAGCGGTAAGTATAACTCCCGTACCCGTTACTCCGAGAATGCAAAGCCTCATAAGCCTTGCTCTTAATGTGGTCTTCAAATTTTTCATCCTTTCACATAATTAGTTGACTTTATTATACTATATATGCAAAAGTTAGTCAACAATTTTTAACATTTTTTGCAATTTCTTATACTAATCTTTAATCGTTCTATAGACAAAGCCGACAGATAGAATAATTCCAATCAGGTAAACTTGTTTACTTTGAAGACGACCGCCGCCAGGCTTGCCGCCTTGCAAGGAAGTTTGACGCCGAGTGGAATTATTATAGCCGAGGATTTGTCTATAGGTTGATTAAAGATTAGTATTAAATTACCTAAAACAAAACGGCTGCACACGCCAAAACGTGTACAGCCGCAATATCTCATTAATTCTGCCGTTTATCAGTTGTAAGCAGCAATTTCCTCGTCAACGATGCTGGAGTATGTGTCACGGGTCTGTACCCAGTTTTCGGAGACCTCGTTTGCAATACCCTCATAAAGAACGTTCATTACCTCATCGCCCATGTATGTGCTCAGACCGTAGCCGTAGTCGTAAGCCTGAGTAAACTTGTCGGAATCATAGAAATCCATTGTAATATCATACATTTCGGGAGTCCAGCCCTTGTTGTTTTCAAGGAACTTCTGCTTGGTGATGTCGGTGTACTTCTCATCGTAGTTAACAAGTCTGTTGCAGTCGAACCAAGCCTTGACAACATCGCCGTTCTCTGAACCCTTGACCCACATATAAGCATTTACCTTGTTGGAAACGTAGTATTTGTCGGAATCGGGATTCTTGGGGAAAGGAACGATCTGGATAGTCTGCTCGGGAACGGACTCTGCAGCACCGTTATATGCCCAAGTACCCATTGAATAGAAGAGCAGATCGCCGGTAGTGAATGCAGCTTCGGGTCCTATCCAGCCTCTCTTGATAAGGTTGTTCTTGAAGATGTCCTCAAGTACGCCCTCTGCACGTTCGATAGCAGCGCTGTTCATATTGTTGTAGAACTTATCGCCGTCATATGTTACCATAGTTTCGCCTGCAGTGTAAACGAAAGCGTTTGCCCACCAGCCGCCGATGCCGTAGTTGTCGGGATTGTTCTCAACATAGGTCTTCATAGTGTCGAGGAAAGCGTTCCAATCCCACTCGCCTGCTTCATAAAGCTCCCAGGGATCGTCAAGGCCCTGTTCTTCCATCATTTCCCTGCTGTACATAAGCACCTGAGTGTCGCTGAAAGCGTAGCCGAGAGGAGCGATATAGTGCTCGCCCTTCCATGTAAACCGGTCAGCAACGTCCTTAACGTCTGCCCACATAGGGTCTTCCCAATCGATAAGGGAATCTATAGGCTGATACTGTCCCTTGGAAATATCATAAGGGAAGGAACGCCATTCGTAAACAAAAATATCGGGCGACTGACCGCCGAGAATAGCTGTAGCAAGGTCGTCGAAGCGCTTATCGGAGGTCGTGGGGATATATTCGATAGAAGCGCCGTATGTATCTTCAAAAAGGGCAAGTTCCGCAGAACGTTCGGGGGAATCGTTTGTGGGGTTAAGGTCGTAGATACCCATCCATTTCAGAGTTTTTCCGCTGATGTCAACATCGGTGGAAAGCTCTCCTTCATCGGCTGTGACCTCAATATTATCGCCTGTCCATTCGGTCTTTTCTGTAGTGGTAATGTCCTCTGTAACGGAAGCGGAACCTTCATCGCCGCTGTTTTCTCCGCAGGCGGTAAGAGCCGCAGTCATAGTCAGCGCCATAAGAGCGGCTGACAATTTCTTGTAATTCTTCAAAATTATACTCCTCCTTACAAGTAATATAAGCATTTTACTCATTTACTGTTTTTTACCGTTGCTTCCGCCGGATGTAAACGTTTGCATTTTTATAAAACAATTACACCGCAGCTTCCGTAACTTGTAGCTATTGTATCACATTGTCACAAAAATGTCAATAGCATCAACAATTAATTGTATATTATAAACAATTTACATTGCTGTTATTTGTACAAAAGAAAAGCCAAAAAAATTTTGGAAATTATGCTTAAAGCTCTGTTCAAAAAGAATTTATTATGATATAATATTATAATAAGCGTATTAACGGAGGTTAATAATGACAGTTGAGATCTTTACCGACGGAGCCTGCTCGGGAAATCCCGGTCCCGGCGGTTACGGCGTTATCCTGAGAGCCGCAGGGAAAACAAAGGAGCTTTCCGGCGGCGAAAAACAGACTACAAACAACCGCATGGAGCTTTCCGGAGCCATAGCCGGACTTTCTGCGCTGAAATACCCCTGCGATGTTATTCTTACCACCGACAGCAAGTACGTTGTGGACGGTATAACCAAAGGCTGGGCGGCTTCCTGGCGAAAAAACGGCTGGGTCAAGTCGGACAAAAAGCCTGCACTGAACTCCGACCTGTGGGCAAGGCTCCTTGAACTTACCGAGATACACAATGTTAAGTTCGTCTGGGTAAAGGGTCACGCAGGACACCCCGAAAACGAGCGCTGCGACCAGCTTGCGGTCATGGAGCGTGACAAAGCGGCGCAATAAAAGTGGAATTTGGAAAGTTGAAAGTGAAATTGAGCTGTGATCTTTGTCTTAAAACTTTCCTCATTGATTTCTGAACCTTGACACGAGCCTGACACAATAATGTTATAGAATTAAAATATCAACTTAAAGGAGTTTTTTAATGGAACAGTCTTATTCAACAGCAGGCGTTTCCCCTGCAGCGGTTTCCGTAAAGCCCGACAAGGAAGAAAAAAGGCACATACGCATTAGATACCTTAAAGTGGGTCTTGTCATAATTTTCAATATGGTAATGTTCAATTTTATCCTTACGGGAGCGGCATACCTTATTCTTGGACTTGCAGGCGGCGGAGAATTCACTTTTTCTTCAATAAAAGAAACCGCACGGCGTATGCTTACGGAAAACCCCGATATTTCCGTTATCGTATCCTGCGCAATTCCTATAGTAAGCGAAGTGTTGGCGATACTGCTGGGCTGCAGGCTTTTAAAGCTTGACCTGCGCTCACTTTTCACACGCAGCGGCTACACAGGCGGAACGGTGGTAAAAACCTGCTCCATAGGACTTGGCATACAGACAGGCGCTCAGCTTGTGGCATTGTTCGTAGCCGGCATACTTGCAAAATTCAATCTTCAATCGGCAACCGCCGACCTTACAATACACGAAAACTCCGCTTGGTCGGTGATAATAATGTATTTATACGCCTGCCTGCTCGGACCTCTCCTTGAAGAGCTTTTGTACAGAGGCGTTATCCTCCAGGGTCTGCGCAAGTACAATGAGCGGTTTGCAATAGTTATCTCGGCGCTTATTTTCGGACTTATGCACCAGAATTACCAGCAGTTTATCCTTGCTTTCGCCCTTGGTCTGGTGCTTGCCGCAGTTACGCTCAAATACGAATCGATCGTTCCCTCTGTAATTACCCACGTTATCATCAACACCACGGGAGTTTTAACCACCCTTGTTCTTCAGTGTGCCGATTATGGAGCCTATCAGAATGTTGCGGCAGGAAACATGAACATTTCCACGGATAACCCGGCTTTTATGGCGGCAGTTGCTTTCAACGCCCTGTTCCGCTACGGCTTCCTGATTGCAGGTACCATACTTCTTATTCTTGCTCTTGTCAAGAAAAACAACGTAAGAAAGCCTACTCCTGCCGGAAAAAGCCGCGGCTGGCCCGTACTTGCGCAGTCAATAATATGGTACGTTATCTTTATCGGATATGCTTATCTTACATTCGTTGCACCTATGCAGAAGATAAATTAAAACAAATTCCGCACAGCCTATGACCGTGCGGAATTTTTGTTTATAAGAGAAAAATTATATCTTATCCACCTTAAGCATATTCGTATTGCCTGCAATGCCGAGAGGGATACCAGCCGTAATAACAACGATGTCGTCCTTTTCAACAAGGCAGTGCTCCTTGGCAACTTCGATAGCGGCGCTGAACAGCTCGTCTGTGCTTTCCTTTTCGTCCATATGAACGGGAACAACGCCCCAGCTCAGGCTCATCTGACGAAGCACCGTTTCATCGGGCGTACAGCCTATTATCATGCAGGAGGGACGGAACTTTGAAAGATTCCTTGCTGTGGAGCCTGACTTTGTAACCGTAATAACAGCCTTTGCGCCAAGGTCGTGAGCCGTTGTGACCGCAGCGTGGGAAATAGCGTTTGTAAGGTTTCTTTCGCTTGGAACGGGACGCTTGGAAAGACGGGAAATATAGTTGATGTCCTTTTCCGTAGTTTCGGCAATAAGCGCCATAGTCTTTACCGCTTCAACGGGGTGCTTACCTGCAGCGGTCTCGCCGGAAAGCATTATAGCGGAGGTGCCGTCGTAAATAGCGTTTGCAACGTCGGTTATCTCGGCACGGGTAGGACGGGGATTTGTTATCATGGATTCAAGCATCTGTGTTGCGGTGATGACCTGCTTGCCTGCCATATAGCCCTTGGTGATGATGTCCTTCTGGATAGCCGGTATCTGCTCGAAGGGTATCTCAACGCCCATATCGCCTCTTGCGACCATGATTCCGTCGGAAACGTCGATTATCTCGTCAATGTTGTTTACGCCGTCCATATTTTCAATTTTGGCAATGATACGGGGAGTTGACCAGCCAAGACTCTTGGTGAACTTTTTGAGGTAATTTATATCCGCCGAGGTGCGCACAAAAGAAGCTGCAATGAAGTCGAAGCCCATTTTTGCGCCGAATTCAAGGTCGCTCATATCACGGTCGGAAAGGTAAGGCATGGAAAGCTCCACTCCGGGAACGTTAACGCCCTTGTTGTTTGAAAGCATACCGCCGTTGATAACACGGCAGATAATATCTGTGCCGGTTATTTTTTCCGCACTAAGCTCGATAACGCCGTCGTTAATAAGAATCTTTGTTCCAACGGTAACATCGTGGGGCAGACCCCTGAAGGAGATACACGCCTTTTCCGCTGTGCAGACGCACTGTTCGGTGGTAAGTGTGAACAAATCGCCGTCCTTTATTTCAACGGGCTTGTCACCTTCAAACTTGCCGATGCGTATCTCGGGACCCTTTGTATCAAGCATTGTGGCAACGGGTATTCCCAGTTCTTCACGCAGGCGGACTACCTGTTCAAAACGCCTTTTGTGCATATCAAAATCGCCGTGGGAAAAATTGAATCTTGCAACGTTCATTCCGGCGAGTATCATTTCACGCAGAATTTTATCGTCATCTGTAGCAGGACCGACAGTACATACAATTTTTGTTTTTCTCATAATCAAACCGTTCCTTTCAAAATTTTGCGGTTTCGGATATGCTATTATTTTAACCCATTTTATTATAAAATGCAATAGGCGTGCACAAAAATTATGCATTTTTTACCATTTTGTTTTTGTAGCATAGAAACTAAATAGTTAAAATATAGAATGAATCCCGTGGACAGCAAAGGATAAACTAATACAGATACAAAACCATTTGATCTAATACTAAGGAACGTTCAGAAAAAATGCAAATATCCGGCAAAAAAACGATTTTATATATATTATGGCTGTACTGCCTTATTTCACTGTATCTTGCCTCTTATTTTTACACGGAAACAATTGCCCATATACCGCCTTATGCCGAAAAATCGGACCTTTCCCCCGTTATTTCCGCAGAACGTGAAACGCTTACGAAGGAGGACTACAGCTTCATTTTTGAGCAGACGGGACTTGGAAGATCCGCCGCAGACGAACTGCAAAGTCTTGCAGAGCTTGAAGAATATCAGCGCATATATTTTGCCCCTGTGGAATACCGTTGTATACGGAACTCCCCTGTTTCTTCCGAGGAATATGTAACAGCGCCGCAGCTTAAGCTCGCTTCTATTGAAGAAGGCGACATCCTGATAACCCGTTCATCCCACGTTTTCAGCTGGAGGAACGGTCACGCCGCCATTGTTATAGACGCCGAGGAAGGCAGGACGCTTGAAGCGGTGGTAATAGGCAAAAATTCTTCAATACAGAACATTTCAAAGTGGGAACGCTACCCGAACATAGCTGTTCTGCGGCTGAAAAATGCTTCTGCGGAGGAACGTAAAAAAATTGCAAATACAGCGGAAAAATACCTTAACGACAAGCCCTACAACCTTATAGTAGGCTTGTTTCCTCGGAAATACAGCGATATTGAGACCGCAGGAGCGACCCAATGCGCACATTTAGTCTGGCTTGCATACGCCTCCGCAGGTTATGACATAGACTCGGACAAGGGCTTGATAGTTACGCCCAAGGATATTCTTGAAAGCGACCTGTTTGAAACGGTGCAGACCTACGGAATGGGGTAAAAAATGCCTTTGGAAACAAAAAGACCCGTCAGCAAAACTCCACAGTGAAGTTTTGCCGGCAGGTCGTTTATTTTGCGATCAAACAGGCTTTATACTAATAACCATTTGTTCTATGGATAAAGACGGTGGATAGAATACGGCCAATCAAGGAAAGCGACCGCAGGCAGGCTACCGCCTGTCAAGGGAGTTTGACGCAGAGTGGGCGTATTATAGCCGCCGTATTTTATCCATAGGTTAAATGGTTATTAGTATTATGTAACGCTTACTGTCCCGAAACGATAATGTTCATCTTCTCTATCTCACCATTTACGGAACGTGCGATCTCTGCGCTTTCAGAGGCTGTTTCGGTATTCTGTGAGATAACGTCTGAAACGGCGGCTATTCTTGCCTTGATGTCGTCAACGGCGTTTCTCTGGGCTTCTGTAAGCTCTGCTATCTTTCCTGCATGGCTCTTGCTTCTTTCGGAACATTCGATAATGCTGTCCATATGCTCGGCTGCGGTCTTTGCAAATTCCGTACCGTTGTTAACGGCTTTAATGGAATCGTTGATAAGGACGGTTGTGTTCTTTGCAGCCTCGGCGCTCTTGTTGGCAAGGTTGCGCACCTCATCGGCAACGACTGCGAAGCCCTTTCCTGCGGCTCCTGCTCTTGCTGCTTCAACTGCGGCGTTAAGGGCAAGGATATTGGTCTGGAAGGAAATATCCTCGATAGTTTTGATTATGCTGCTTATCTTGTTGGAGGACTCGCTTATCTCTTCCATAGCGCCCACCATCTGCTGCATATTCTTATTGCTTTCGTTAAGCTTTTCTGCGCTTTCTCCTGCTGCTTCGGCTGCAAGCTCTGCTTCGTTCAGGCAGCGCTCCGATTCTGCGGCAAAGTTCTCAACGCTTGAATAAATATCCGCAACTGTGCTTGCCTGCTCCTCCGAAGCGGCGGTAAGCCTGCTTGAAATATCCATCAGTGAAGTGGTGGAATCCCCGAGAGTTTCGGCAATATTTGATACCTTGCGCATAATATCCTGCTGACGTTCGCCGAGAGCGGTGGTCTCGTCCATTTTCTGCTGCACCTGTCCAAGCAGACCCTTTGTTTCCTCAGCGGACTTTTCCGACTTGTCAAGAAGGGAAACGGTATTTTTCATAAGCACTCTGAGCATAAAAGCGGCAACGTTTATTCCTACGATACCGTTGATTATAATGTTGCTTTCCGCTCCGACATAAGCCTTGTCCTTTATCAGAAGTGCGGCAAGCACCAGAACATCTGTCAGTATCCACGTTAAATTTACATTAAGAACGCTGTTGTAGATACAGCCTATTGCTATATTTGCCGCAAGGAGCGCAGACATTGTATGCAGTTCGCCCTTTGTTGCCGAAAGAACTACTATTACCACAGCTGTAGCTTGTGTAAGAAAAATTCCCTTTGTAAGATTTGAAGCCTTTTTCATGGGAATAAGCACGATAAACGGCACAATTACACCCATTATTGCGGTACATACGCCTGTTACAACAGTACCGCTTGCAAGATTTATTATGCAGAACACTATGCAGACAACAAATATGATCAACATATGCGACTTTACAATTTTGTCGGCTATTTGCGAACGAAGTGCCGGCTGAGACATAAATCATTCCTCCAACAATTATACTAATTTTCCGTATTGTCTATAATTAGTATTAAATCAAATTTTTTGCGCTTATATTATATCATAACTTACATAAAATGTCAAACAGCAAGCTAAAAAATGTATAAAATCGTTAATTTTGCACAAAAAAGTCTCGTTTGCTTATATTTTCCGCAAACGGGACTCTTTTACAAGCTTATTTTACAAGGCCGCTGTTATTGATAGCGGAAACAAGCGCTTTTATAGATGCGTCAATAATATCCGTGTGGATGCCTGCACCCCAGTATGTACCGTTTTCCGTTTCAATGCCGACATAAGCGCAAGCCTGAGAGCTTGAACCTCTTTCAAGAGCGTGTTCCTCATAGGTGGTGATGGAATAATTTATTCCGAGAGCGTCCTTTACCGCATTGGAAACTGCGTCAAGGCGTCCGTTGCCCACAGCTTCCCTTGTAATGAGGGTACCGTTGTAGAGTACCGAAACAACAGAGGAAATACCGTTCTTCTGCGAGAAATGCGCCTCGGAAACAGTGAACTTGTCGCCTCTGTTAAGGTAGTTGTCCTTGAATACATCGTAGACCTCGGAAGGCTGCAGCTCCTTGTGAGCGTGGTCGGAAACGCTCTTTACATGGTAGCCGAAGGCTTCTCTCATCTTAGGCGGCATACTGATACCGTAATTCTGCTCCATAAGATAGCCGATACCGCCCTTGCCGGACTGGCTGTTTATTCTGATAACGTCGCCTTCGTACTCTCTGCCAACGTCCTTGGGGTCAATAGCAAGGTAAGGCACGTTCCAATGCTCGGGGTTCTTTTCCTCACGCCACTTCATGCCCTTTGCGATAGCGTCCTGATGTGAGCCTGAGAACGCCGCAAACACCAGTGCGCCGCTGTAGGGCTGACGCTCGTAAACGTGCATACGGGTCATTTTCTCGTATACCTCGGTTATCTCGGGCAGGTCAGAGAAGTCAAGCTCGGGGTCAACGCCGTGGGAAAACATATTCATTGCAACGGTTATAATGTCAACGTTGCCGGTGCGCTCGCCGTTGCCGAAAAGTGTACCCTCAACTCTGTCTGCACCTGCAAGGAGTCCCAGCTCCGTATCTGCAACGGCACAGCCTCTGTCGTTGTGGGGGTGGAGGGAAACAATGACGTTTTCACGGTATTTCAGGTTCTTGCACATATACTCTATCTGTGAAGCGTAAACGTGAGGCATACTTTCTTCAACGGTAACGGGCAGGTTCATAATTACCTTGTCGTTTTCCGCAGGCTGCCAAACGTCCAGAACGGCGTTGCATATCTCAAGTGCGAACTCAGGCTCGGTGCCCGTGAAGCTTTCGGGAGAATACTCGAAGCGGAAGTTGCCCTCGGTCTTTTCTCTGTATTCCTTGCAGAGCTTTGCGCCGGAAACGGCAATGTCGATTATCTCCTCCTTGGACTTTCTGAACACCTGCTCTCTCTGAGCAACGGAGGTGGAGTTGTAAAGGTGAACGATAGCGTTCTTGCAGCCCTTCAGCGCCTCAAAGGTCTTGGCGATGATATGCTCTCTTGACTGGGTAAGCACCTGAATGGTAACGTCGTCGGGTATCATATTGTTTTCAATAAGTGTACGGCAGAACTCATATTCCGTTTCGGAAGCCGCAGGGAAGCCTATCTCAATTTCCTTGAAGCCTACCTTTATGAGGTATTTCCAGAAGTTCAGCTTTTCCTCCAGCGACATAGGTATAACAAGGGCCTGATTGCCGTCACGGAGGTCAACGGAACACCATATGGGAGCTTTTTTAACGTATTCGTTTTTTACCCAGTCAAAGCAGGGTACGGGGGGCATAAAATAGCCTCTTGTGTATTTGTCAAAATTCTTCATTTCAAAAATCCTTTCCCTGTAAAAATTTTTGTGAGGAATAAGAGGAAAGCCTGTTTGTAAGCCCCAAGACACCTGCAGACTTGTGACCCTCAGACATCTTTGTTCTGAAAAAACTTGTGATTTTTTCCTTCCCTGTTCCGCTTGTGACGGAGCAGATATTTTGCTTACGGCAATAAAAAAAGCTTTCATCTCAGATTAAGAGATGAAAGCGTAAACTTCCACGGTACCACTCTTGTTCGGATATATACATATCCGCCCTCACTGTATCTCCGCCATAAAGCGTTCAATACATATCTCTGTAACGGGAGAACCCGTTTTAACCTACTCTCTTAGGATTTCGGCAAACTGCTCAAGGATGAGTTATAACAAATTCACCGTACCGCCTTACACCTGCCGGCGGCTCTCTGAAACTGATGAAAGAGCTTTTTTTCCTGTCAAAGCATTTATTAGATTATGGTATTATTATAGCACCCCTTTTCAATACTGTCAAGGGCGAGAGCTATAACAATAAGTTATGGCGATATATCTGCAAATTATGACTTTTTGTTCTCTATCATTCCGCTGATAATAAGGGCAATGGGGAAAAGTATGCCTGCTGCAGCAAGGATTATCCAGCTTTCACCCCAGTTGTCCGTGACAAGAGAGGTCACGACATAGCCTGCGGACACCGCCAGCCAGTATATCGTGCCTACCTTTGAGGCAATGTGCGGCTTTCTCTTGCGTTCGGGAGAATATTCCCCTTCCTGCAGAAGCTTAAGAAAGCTCTCGTTGTTTATTCCTGCAACAATGAAAAATATACAGCCTATACCTGCAATTATAAGGGCTGCACAAACCGACATTGCCGCAAGCACATCATCATTTGAAAAGGCTCCCCCGAAAAGCGGCACGGCAGACAGTATGCAAAGACACGCACCTGTTATGTTATATTTTGCATATTTACCTTCGTACTGCTTGCGGCGCTCCTTTACCATTCCCGAAACGCCGTATTCCGTTTCAAATTCATCTGTTTCAAGGTAGGCGTAAGGCTTGGTGAGCATTCCGCTGTGGATAAACAGCGCTGTAGCCGCCGCAACAAATATAAGAAGCGCTATCATACCGATAGCTCCGCAGGCGTTTTCCGATATGCCGTACTTCTCCTCCGCTTCGGAAACGCCGCCCATAAAGATAAGGCTTGCCGCACCTGTTATGCAGAGCATTGTTCCTGCGGCGATGCGCTTTGCGGTGTAAGCCTTTACCGAAAGAAAGCTGTTGGCTTCTTCCATTGAAACTCTGCGCAGAGAGCCGTCCTCGGAATTTACATATTCCGTTTCCTCCATTTCGTCTTTAAGCAGGTAGTCAGTGCTTACACCGAACAGCTTGCTCATTTCAAGGACACGGTCAAGGTCGGGAGTGGACTGTGCGCCCTCCCATTTTGATATGGACTGACGGGAGACCCCCAGCTTTTCCGCAAGCTCCTCCTGAGAAAAGCCATTCTTTTTTCTTAATGCGATAATTTTGTCTGCTAAGATCATGTTGATTCTCCTTGTTCTTTGTATTCGGACAATTCCGTTGTAAATATGATACATTAACGGGAGATATTTTGCCATAAAGTACGCCGTACAATTTGTCAACCGCCGGTTGCAAAGGGCGCAAAACCGTGTAAAAATCAAAAAAAGGACGGACAAGTCAGCCTGTCCGTCCCCTGTTATCAATTCATATATTCTTCCCTGAGAGTGAAGCTGCCGATAAGCTCCTTCAGCATCGAAGCCTGACCCGAAAGCTCCTCCGAAGCGGCGGCGGACTGCTCTGCTGTTGCGGAATTGTTCTGCACAACGCCGGAGATCTGCTCCACGCCTTCCGTTACACGAACGATATAATCCGCAGCCTCTCTTGAAGCGTCGGAGATCTTGGAGTTTATTTCCATTACCTGTCCTGCAGCCTCGGAAACAGAATTCATCTTTTCCGCAGCCTTATCCGCAAGAGAGGTTCCCTTTTCGATAGCAAGCACCGTGTTTTCGATAAGCGCCGTTGTATTCTGAGCCGCTTCTGCGCTCTTTCCTGCAAGATTTCTTACCTCGTCGGCAACAACTGCGAAGCCCTTTCCTTCGGCTCCTGCTCTTGCGGCTTCAACAGCGGCGTTAAGCGCAAGAATGTTGGTCTGGAACGCTATATCCTCGATAGTTTTGATGATATTCTTGGTCTCCTCCGAGGATTCGCTTATCTTATTCATAGCGGACACCAGCTCGCCCATTACTGCGGTCGCCGCTGCCATTTCGCTGCCGGCTGTATTTGTCATATCGCAGGCTGTATTTGCGCTGTCGGCGTTGGCGTTTATCATATCGGATATAATGTTTATGGAAGAAGCAAGCTCTTCAATGGAGGAAGCCTGCTCTGTAGCGCCCTGTGCCAAAGCCTGCGCACCTGCAGAGACCTGAGCGGAGCTTGCGGACACCTGATCTGCGGAATCGTTTATCTGCGCCATTGTTCTGCTGAGCTTATGGTTTATATCACGTACATAAATGTGCAGCTTTTCATAGTCGCCCACATAATACCTTCCGCCTTCGTGGGTATGTACGTTAAAATTGCCATTCGCCATTGATTCAAGGAGATGCCCCATATCGCCGATAATATTGTTAAGACTTGACACCACCGTCTGCGCAGCATCGGAAAGTCTGCCCGTTTCGTCCTTTGCATTTATTTCAGGAACAAGGCTTGTCAGGTCGCCCTGCGCCAGCTTTTCGATACGCTCGGTGCAAAGTCTGATGGGCTTGCCGATAGCCTTGCCCAGATTCAATGAAACAAACGCCGAAATAACTACAGCCACGATAAGAATCACCAGTGTGAAGAAAATGCACTTGTAGGAATCATATATAAAGTCCAGTGCAGGCGCTTCAATGGCAAGAGACCAGCCGTCCGTGCCTTCAATGGGGCAGTAGCCGGTAAACATACGGGTACCGTTCAATATGTAGTCCGCAAAGCCCGATTCTCCGCTGCGCATTTTTGCGTGTGCGGCGGCAAGCTCGGCGTACCGGCTATCCTCAAGAGCCATTGCTTCTATGTTTTCGCCGCTCTTGACTTTTTCAATATCAACTGCTGCAATGGTGTTTCCCTCTGCGTCGATGATATAGCCTGTGCTGTTTTCGCTTATTTTAATATCACGAACAATATCGTTAAGGAACTCCTCGTTCGGCACAAGATAAACGCAGCCTATCTTGCCTCTGCCGATAATGCCTCCATCCCAGACCGTAGCGGAAATAACAGTTTCAAGAGAGCCGTCCTCTTTGAGCCTGGGGGAAGAAATATAGGACTCACCTTCCATTGCCGCTTTGAAGAAAGGCTCATCGGTGTAAGAATTTCCGTTCAGGTCAAGACCTTCCTTCGAAATGAACTTACCCGATTTCATTCCGTAGATCGTTGCCTGCATATCAACAATATTCTGCTTACGGGTATCGGTAGCGGACAAGCTGGAAAACTCCTCGTTCTTACCCGTTGTAACTGCAAGGTCCTTAAAAGAGCTTATATCCATTTCCACACGCTTTGCCGCCAGCTTTGCTATTTCCTGCATATCCCTTTCAACCAGATTCAGGGCAGATGTATAGGTCATAACTACCGAAAAAATACCCAGTACAAGCAGCGACACGCACACCAGCGCCACCGAACAGCGCATAATTTTACGTCCTACAGATTTCATTTAATGTTCCCCCTTTGACCGCAGTCTCCCATTTTTGTGCATATGTTACAAACTACCGGCACAAACTCTTCCATATTTATTATGTATATTATAAAATATAATTCCAAAGCAAATGTTAAAAATATATTAATCTTCAGTATATTTATTGTCAAAAAAACGGCGGAGCAAAACTGCTCCGCCGCCGGAATAATCCTAAAGTAAAAAGATTAGCCCTCTTCCTTCATCTTAGCGAAGCACTCGCTGCAATATACAGGACGGTCTTCTCTGGGTCTGAAAGGAACTCTTGCAACCTTGCCGCAGGAAGCGCATGTTGCTTCGAACATTTCTCTGTCAGCCTTATTGCTGTTCTTTCTTGCATCGCGGCAGGCTTTGCATCTCTGGGGTTCGTTTACAAAACCCTTTTCAGCATAGAATTCCTGCTCGCCGGCTGTGAATACGAACTCATTTCCACATTCCTTGCATACCAATGTCTTGTCTTCGTACATTTTGATTTCCCTCGCTTAAAAAAATTTGGACCTGAGGACGGACTCGCACCGACACCTTTGCCTTTGAAAAAACAACGCTCTGAACTTTAAGCTACTTGGCCATATAAACTGTTAAAAAGCTGTCTGATAAAAATCACGGCACCAGAAGAGTTTTCAGCTTCCTTCTTATGCGGAACACTGCGTTATCCACCGATTTTTCGGAAATATCCAGCTTTGACGAGATCTCCTTATAGGAAAGTCCGTCAAGATAAAGCTCAAAGACCTTTATCTCCTGAGGAGCAAGCAAGGAAGCTATTTCCTTTTTAATGCTTCGGCTGTTTTCCTTTTCAAGGCAGATATTTTCCGGGGAAATATCCGAAACAGCGATCTCCTCCCCGTCCTCCGTGCGGACGCAGCGGCTTTCCTTATGCTTTGCAATACCTGCGGCAACGGTCTTTATCCTGTTGCTCACGCAGGAATCGGCAAAGGATGAAAACTTTGCGCCGTTAAGGGGGTCGAAGCTGTCAATAGCCTTATAGAGGGCAAGCATACCCTCCTGAGTTAGATCCTCCACATCGGAGTAATCGTCCGAAAAGGAATGTGCCCTTTTCAGCACCAGCTTCAGGTAACGTGATATAAGAACAGAAACAGCATCTCTGCCGCTTTTTCCGTTTTTATTCTGACGGATAACAGACAGCAGCTCGTTATCGGACATATTGTTCAATTCAACCTGCAATTGATCCACCTTCCAACACAAGCTACAACTCATATTTTAAACACAAAACCTTTTTTTGTCAAGAGTTTTTAAAAATTTTATGATACTATCCGCCTTTTTTGTTAATATATGCTTAATGATATACTTTTTTTTAGCTATTTTGCCGTTTAAAAAAGTTTTGAATTCAGTGCGGAATTCGGAATTCGGAATTCGGAATTATATTCTTCTGTAAATTCTCCGTATGTACTCACATTGTACACCTGCAAAAAAATGAATAATGAATAACACCGGCATCCGCTTCATTCACGGTTCATAAATATTATTCATTATTCACTATTCATTGTTCATTATTCACTTAGCGAAGCGCAAACAATTCCGAATTACGCATTCCGAATTCCGAATTAATTATAAAGCAACACAGAAAAGCCGATCAATGCATAGCATACAATCGGCATTCCGTCAATACAGGCTAAACCTGTTAAAACTCGTTAATTAGTTGGAGTCGCTTTCCGCAGCAGCCTCAGCAGCCTTTGTAAGATTCTCAAGCTCGCTCATATCAAAGCCAAAGTTAGCTGTTTTCTTGGGAGCAGGAGCAGGTGCCGGCGCAGGAGCAGGTGCCGGTGCAGGAGCAGGAGCAGGCGCAGCGGCAGACTTAGGAACAGAACCTCCCTTTTTAAGTACGGACTGGGTCTCTTCGATAAGAATTTTTGTTTCATCAAGCTTTGCAAGGCTCTCGCCGGAGAACATTTCAAGCACTTCTCTGAGCTTTGCAACATTGGTTTCGATCTCGCTGATCTCTGCAGTAACAGTCTGCTTAACGCTTTCAGCTGCGCTTCTCATTTCAGCGGACTTATCTTCAGCTTCGGAAAGGATCCTGGAAGCCTTTTCATCGGCATTCTTAACGATAGTGGAAGCCTTGCCGTTAGCGTCGTCAACGACCTGATTAGCCAGCTTCTTAGCGTCTTCATCCATTTTTCTTGCATTTTCCTTAGCCTGAGTAACGATCATATTAGCGGACTTCTGAGCTTCGAGGAATACATTTCCGAGATCCATAGCGCTGTTTTCTGCTGCGCTTGCGGAAGCAGCCTTGTTCTTAGCTTCCTGGAGCTGTTCTTCAAGCTCTGCGTTCTGAGCCTTGAGCTCTTCGATCTCCTTATCCTTGGCTGCAAGCTCGTCTTCAATAGTCTTCATCTGATTCTTGAGCGAGTCGTTATTGGTCTGGAGTTCTGTTATCTTAGCCTTATCGGCTGCGAGGAGCTCCTCGTACTTTTCATCGTTAACGCCCGAGCCGCCCTCTGAATTCTCCAAAAGAGCCTTTTTCTCGTCCAGTTCAGCCTCAAGAGTATAGATCTTAGTATTTAATTCATCAACATATGCGAGAACATCCTTTTTATCAAAGCCGCCAAAGTTGACGGTTTTCAGGAATCCGGTGCCTTCTGCCATAACAATAACCTCCACAAACAAATATTTCCTGTTAATAGTCCGACCTTACCCGTAAACAGGGTACTCTTATGTAACATATTCCCGGTCGGGTTATATAAAAATTATAACACATTATTTTCAAATTAACAAGTCGGATTAAGGGTAATTTGTACACAAAAAAGCGACATAATTTTTAGTTAAATATAATAAGAATATTAAAATTTTTACCCGTTGCCAAAATTTCTATTGCTATATTTTTACTTATGTGGTGCATTTACACAAATTCAAGTTTGAAATGTGGGGAGTGAAATTTTTATGAATGTGGAAAGTTGAATTTTTTTGAGTTTGGAGTGTGGAGAGTGAAGAGTGGAGTTTATTTAATTACGCATTTTGAATTAATTACATTTCCACTTTCAACTTTCCAAATCCCACATTCAAAAAAACACCTCCGAGAGACCCCCGGAGGTGTTTTTTATAAAATCATACGAACACAGAACCCAATTCAATCGGGCGCACACTGTGCGCCCCTACAGAGAAATTTTGAAAATAACATCGCCGCAGGCGATACCATAATTTCACATTCCACTCTCCACATTCCAAATTCAAAACAATTCCGAATTCCGAATTCCGAATTCCGAATTAAATCAGAACTGGCTTTCGTGTCTTGTGAAAAAGTCCACACGGGGTTCAAGGAACTTAAGCTGATGCCATTCTTCTCCCGGAAGGGTCTTTGCAAAGGTATCGAAAATGCTGTCCCACGACCACAAGCTGTCGTCCACCTGCAGGTATTCCCTTACCATTTCCGTGCCTGAGGGAGCGATGGGGTGAAGAAGCACTGCTGCGGTCTTTATCATATGGAACACGTTTATCATCCATTTTCTGCGCAGCTCGTTATCGTCCGCTTTATCGGCGTCAGCCTTGTTCTTTGCCATATACTTGCTTGCCTTGCGGATAAGGGAATCAAGAACGTAGGTCACCTGATGGAACTCAAACTTGTACATAAAGCGTTCGTATTCAAGAACAGCCTTTTCGCACTCCGCAAGTATCTCGGGGTCGACCTCACCCACGGGCATTTTGCCGTCAAAATACTTCTGTGCGTCGTAAAGGCAGGTGCGGATTATCCTGTTGAACACGTTGGAAAGCAGGAAGCCTTCCTTTGTAACGGGGTCGCTGTCCTCGGGCTTTGCGGCAGGATTCAGCGGCTTAGGCTGGAAGCTTACGCTTCTCATTCCAAGGCCAAGGCTGAGGAAGTGCATTCTCAGCTGCTCCGCAGTATAGTAGTTAAGCAGGTCGGCAGCCATAGGCGGCTTTACGGAGCCGCTGCTTGAAGCCTTTTTGTCAAGGAAGAGAATGTGGTGGTTAGCCACAAGTGTTGACATCTGAAGCTCGCCGTCGGGAACGTCGGGAGTGATGTTGTCCTTGCCCTGCAGAGCGCAGAACATAGCCGTCTGTGCAACGCCGTAGAAATAGATGTTGTCCTGACCGATGAACTGGTATATCTCCGCATCCTTGGAACACCAGAAATCACGCCATTTATCCTTGTCTGCGCCGATAGATTCAAGGTAAGCTATTGTAAAGGAGATAGGCGCCCAGAGGGACTCCGGCCATACCCATACTGTCAGTGGGTCTTCACCTTCAAGTACGGGTGCGGGAACGCCCCAGTCAATGTTGCCCGTAAGTCTGAAAGGGACCAAGGTCTTGCCCGTTCTGAAGCGCACACCCTTGTCGGTAAGTATCTCACACGCCTTGTCACGGTCGGAAAGCTCCTTGAATTTAATGGTGAAGGAGGTCTTTTTAGGCTCCTCAATAAGCTCATGCTCCGCCATTTGGTCTTTAACGGAAAGATAGGTGTCCATATAGTCGTTCATAACGTAGACAACGGGAGGTTCAAGGAACTCGCCTATTGTTTTTGTAACTACCTGACGGACGTTATCCTTCTTTTTGAGCAGGTCAACATACTCGTTAAGGAGCGCATACTGGTCGGTAAGGCGGAAATACCAGTTTGAAACATCTCTGAACACAGGGCGCAGACCCGTCAGAGTTGATTTAGGGTCAATAAGGTTAACGGGCATATACTGGTGACCGAGATCGCACTCGTCGGCATAGCCTTTTTCCGACTGGCAGCCCTGAACGGGGCATTTTCCCACTACCTGACGTCCGTTAAGGAGAGTTCCTGCCTTTTCATCGTAAAACTGCGCAGTAGTTATCTTTTTAAGGTAGCCGTTTTCGTACAGGCGGCGTATCAGCTTGTCGGAGACCTCGTTGTGTATCTCCGCAGTTCTGCCAAGACCGGAAGCGCCGAACAGATTAAGGCTTATTTCGTAATCTTCAAGAGTTTTCTTCTGACTTTCGTGGTTGGAGCGCACAAAATCGTGGATAGTACCCTTGTAGCCCTGTTCGTCGCAGAGCTTGCGGTAGCTTTCGGCAATGGGAGAGCCGTAGCAGTCGGTGCCGGAAACGAAAATTACGTTGTCCTTGCCGATACGGTCACGGAGAAATCTTGCGTAAACGTCGGCAAAAACGAAAACTCCGCCCACATGACCGAAGTGGAGCTGCTTGTTGCCGTAGGGCATACCGCCTGTGATTACCGCTCTTTTCGGAAAATCGGGGCGGTTATCTCTTGAAACCGTCTTTTTGCCTCGCTCGGCGTTAGCCTTGTTATTATTGTTATCCAATCCAAAAACCTCCGATACAATTAAAATAAAAGACGGGCAGGACGGCGCACATACAGCATATGCACGCCGCCGTCTGTCCGCTTTGACATTAAAATCAGCTTAAAACCAGTATAGCCATATCGCCGTTGTTGTTCTGACCGGCATTCTTGACAGCTGCGACCATTTTCCATATAATATCCCTGCCGCTTCTGCGGAGAGCATCATCAAAGGAAGATACAGCCTTTACAAACTCTTCTTCGTCCTTTCCGTCTGCGCAACAGGTGCAGAGTATCTTGTATGCGTTGTAAAGAACGCAGAAGAAAACGTAGTTATCCCAGATATTCAGCTTATCGCTGCAGGCGTAGGGAAGCGAATAGGTCCAGACGTAATTTATCATGATATTTTCTATCCAGCTTGAATGCTCCTGCATAAACTCCTCGGAGAAGCTGCGGCGCATTTCAATGTACTTCTTCATATCCGTCATATTAAGGGTCTCGGGGCCGCTTACGCCAAGGCTTTTGTAGACCTTGTTAAGAACGTCCTTATAGCCGGGAGTAGCCTTTACAACGGATTTAAGGAGAGAAACGCCGTCTGCAAGGGAATATTCGGGGTGAAGGGAAACGCCCTTG
The DNA here is from genome assembly GCA_022769565.1 of Oscillospiraceae bacterium. Classification (GTDB taxonomy): domain Bacteria; phylum Bacillota; class Clostridia; order Oscillospirales; family Ruminococcaceae; genus UMGS363. The sequence goes on along the minus strand of JALEJQ010000091.1, from coordinate 14,362 downwards.
AAATACTCGAGTATCTTCTCATACTCCTTGTTTTCCGTAAACTTAGCCACAAATCCGGGGATAAGGTTAGGCTGGCGGTTGTCTATCATGCCCTGTATAGTTTTAAGCGCATAATTAAGGAGAAGCATACGCTTTTCAAAGGTGACCTCTCTGTTCTGAAGCACATTCATTATAAGTGTGCGGAGCTGCCAGTAATAAGCCGCCGAAGGATTAGCTGCAACGGCTCTGCGGCTCTGGAGAGCAAACTTTTCCTCGTCCTTGCCGGTTATCTGTGACATATTAAAGGCAAGAGGCTTGTCCTCCGCTATAAGTTTTCTTACAACATCCGGGTTGCTCAGGTGAAGAACGTACTCCACGGCAGCCGGGGATACTATTATATCGGTAAAATCCTGATATTCTTCGGTCGGCTTTTTAACGTCCACCAACTCTTTGAAGAATGACGGGGTAAAAATAGGGAACGCCATAAAATCTGCTCCAATCCCGACAGCAAAGTGCCGCCGTAATGTAATATCTGACAATAATATCATTAGTATATCACATTTATTTGAAAATTGCAAGATTTTTTCGTTTTTTCATGGTTGGTATTTTTTCAATTTTTTGTTTTTCTTCAAGTATCACCGTTCTGCAGCGCAAGCAACTTTGCAAGATAGCTGCTCATATCAAAGTCGCTTATATCCACCTCAAAGGAATCGGGTAAATAATGTCTGCTCTCGGTGCCCGAAAAGGAAAGGGTATCAAGGTGCATTTCCTCCTCCGAGAAGCCGTAATAATTGAAGAACGGAACAAAGTACAGGTCGTATTCAGCATAGCCGTTGTCGTCAAAGGAAAGGGTAAAGGGTGCTTCGTACAGCCCCGATACTCCGCCTATGGAGAAAGAACCGTCATACTTGCGCTCCAGACCCTCAGCTCCCGAAGTAAGAGGGGTCAGGCAGTTTACGCCGGAGGAAAAGGATTTGCTTATCCTCTCACCGTCAGAAGCGCTGTATGCCGAGTTTGTGTAGTTGATGCGGAAATTGGACATCATTTCCTTGCCGCTGTCGTCAAGGAGCTGTATTCTCATTGTGACCCTTAACCAAGGCGAGCTGAAGCCGTTTTCCGAATTAAGGCTGTCTGCCTGCATAATTGAAAAGCAGCAGGATATGTTTTCGCTGTCTGCGGAATACTCACCGTCCCTCGGCACAAGGCGCTCACGGACAACGGGCACTTCCTCCGCCGCCGATACTTCGGTCACCTCTTCTGCGGCGGTCTGTTCCTCAGGCACTTCCTCCACAGCCTCGGCAGTTATTTCGGTAACTATTTCGGCAGCCCGTTCTGTAACAATTTCGCTCATTTCCGCAGCAGGAGCGTTGGTCTGCGTTATCGTTACCGCAACTTCCGTCTGCATGGTTTCCTGATAAACATTTACATCGTCCATCATATAGTTCACCGCCGCCAAAACGGTAACGACAGACACTATCAGCGCAGCCGCAACAGCAGCCACACGCCGCACGGTCTTATTCAGCCTATATGTATCAAGCTGCTCCTTACGCTCTGCGACCTGCGCTTTCTCCGCTTCAAGGCGCCGCCGCTCCGTTTCCCTGTCAACAAGGGCTGCTTCACGGACAATAAGGTTATTTCTGCGGTAAATTTCGTCCTTGTGGGCTGTAAAGCTGTAATTTTCCGCAGTTTCGCCGATAATGCGCTGCTCGTCCTCTTTGTACTCGGGAAAATCCCCCGAAACAACATCGTTTGAGCGCATTACCCTGCCGTAGCGCTCGTCGCAGTATGGGCAGAACAAGCCGTCGTCGCCGTATTCTGCACCGCATCGTCCGCACCGTTTCATTTTACCGCCCCCTTATGCTTATTATTTGGATAATCCAAAAAGAACGTACCGTTATTCTTCAATACTCAGATACCCTTCCGCCGCTTCACCCGGACCTACCGTCCGCCAATCGTCAATTTCAAGCTGACGGGTCTCAAGTACAGAAATATAGATCTCTTCTCCTTCAATATCCGGCACGCCTTCGTTCCATTTAACAGCGCCCTTTGCTCCGCTTGGATACGTTATAAACATTTCGGTGGCTTTTTCAAAATTTTCATTACCGCTGAAAAGCTCTGCAAAATGGAAAACAGGCTCATCCGTTGTGTTGGTATATACAAAAGTATAATTCCAATAATCGTTATTGTCAAGCCTTCTCAGTATCATGGGTGAGCCGTCCTTGCCGTAAACAGTACATCCGAAATATTCTTCGCTGAGTTCTTCCTGCTTTTTCTCTTCATATAAAGCATCAGCGTTGTCCCAGACTATCTGTATACCTACAGAAACTGCCAGCAATGCAATGCAGACCGCCGCTCCAAGGATACCCTTCTGTATCTTGCCAAGGCGCATAAAGCTTTTGGATAAATTAAACCCGTTCTGCGGCTTAAGCCTGCCCTTTGAAACGTTTGAAGCGGTAAGGGGTTGTATTTCTTTATGTACGTCTTCTTTTTTTGCAGCCTCAGCCGTCCGGCGTTCTATCTTTTTCAGCGCATAATTTTCCTTTGCGGCAAGGCGGATATTCCTGCTGTATATTTTCTCTCTTTCTTTTCGAAAGCTGACCGCATTTGTTTCTACATGACCTGCATAATTTGACACATCGGGAGGAAATTCGGGGAAAATGCCTGCAACAACATCGTTGTCGCCTTGCACAGTTCCGTATCGCTCGTCGCAGTAGGGGCAGAACAAGCCGTCATCGCCGTATTCTGCGCCGCATTTTTCACAGCGTTTCATTTCCGTTACCCTCCCCTTGTCAGAATGTGCAGATATGAAAAACTCCGCTCAAAGAGGTTTCTTCAAGCGGAGAGAAATTTTGATCAGTGCAATTAATTAAACACCGTACTTAGCTGTGTTTACGGGGATACCAACGCCCATTGTAGATGTAACAACGCAGGACTTGAAGTAAGTACCCTTTGCAGCAGCAGGCTTAGCCTTTGCAACAGCTTCAAGAAGGGTGTTGAGGTTCTGGTCGAGCTTCTCAGCACCGAAGGAAGCCTTGCCGATGGGGCAGTGAATGATGTTTGTCTTGTCAAGACGGTATTCGATCTTACCTGCCTTAGCTTCTGTTACAGCCTTTGCAACGTCGGGAGCAACAGTACCTGCCTTGGGGTTAGGCATAAGTCCGCGAGGACCGAGAACCTTACCGAGACGGCCTACAAGACCCATCATATCGGGAGATGCGATAACAACGTCGAAATCCATCCAGTTTTCCTTGAGGATCTTGTCAACGAGATCCTGTGCGCCAACATAATCAGCGCCTGCAGCCTTTGCAGCTTCTTCCTTTTCGGGCTTGCAGAATACGCATACACGAACATCCTTACCTGTACCGTTAGGAAGTACAACAGCGCCTCTTACCTGCTGGTCAGCGTGACGGGAGTCAACGCCCAGACGGATGTGAACTTCAATTGTTTCATCGAACTTAGCCTTTGCATTCTTGCAGGTCAGCTCGAGAGCCTCGGCTGTTTCGTAAAGCTTGGACTTATCGACAGCTTTAGCGCTTTCGTTATATTTTTTACCGTGTTTCATTATTAATTATCCTCCTTTAAGTGGTAATGTCCCCTTCGGGACTGTCCCCAAAGGGACGTATAGCGGATATTTCCTCCCACCATAGGCTGACGGAAACTAAAATGTCCGCCGCAGCGAAGAAAATTCAGTCGTTCCGTTAACTCAGTCAACGACTTCAACGCCCATAGAACGGGCTGTACCTGCGATCATGCTCATAGCGGATTCAACGCTTGCAGCATTGAGGTCAGGCATCTTGGTCTCGGCGATCTTGCGGATCTGATCCTTAGTGATCTTGCCGACCTTAGTCTTGTTGGGAACGCCTGAACCGCTTTCAAGACCGATTGCTTTCTTGATAAGAACGGCTGCCGGCGGAGTTTTTGTTACAAATGTGAAGGAACGGTCTGCATAAACTGTGATAACTACAGGGATGATAAGACCGATATCGTTCTTTGTTCTCTCATTGAATTCCTTTGTAAACGCCATAATGTTTACACCGTGCTGACCGAGAGCAGGACCAACAGGGGGAGCAGGAGTAGCCTTACCTGCTGCGATCTGAAGCTTAATTAAGCCAACGACTTTCTGTGCCATGTGAAACGCACCTCCGTAATATACAAGGATCCGCATAGGATCCGCATAAGTTTATATTTTTTTGCCGGATAAATCAATATTCATCCGTTTTGGAAACCTTTGAGATCTCAACGGTCGCAAGGGTCTCACGTCCGAACATAGATACGGAAACGTCAACCGTCATATCCTCCGTATTAATGCTCTTGACCTCGCCTGTAAAGCCTTCCATAGGACCTGAAGAGATCTTAACTCTGTCGCCCTCTTTGATGTTGATCTCAACGGTCGTGCTGACCTTGTCAACGCCGAGAGCGGCAACCTCTTTATCGGAAAGAGGAACAGGCTTTGAGGCGGGACCTACAAATCCCGTAACGCCTCTGGTATTTCTTACAACATACCATGAATCGTCGGTGAGAACCATTTTCACCAGAACATATCCGGGGAAAATCTTTCTTTCAACCTCACGCTCCTTATTGGATTCGGTAACTTCCTTTACCAGCTCGGTAGGAACTCTTACCTCAGGGATAAGGTCGTGAAGATTACGGTTATCGACTACTTTAAGGATAGTTTGAGCCACCTTGTTCTCATAACCGGAATAGGTGTGAATGACATACCATTTTGCAGCTTCTGACATTCTTCTATCTTCCTTTCGTTATAGAGCCGCAGGAAAAAGCTAACCTGCGCGTCCGAGCCCGCCTTCCGGATGGATCAGCCCCCAAGACCCAGCTTGAGGAGAGCGGCGAGTCCGCTGTCGATACCCCAGATAACAATACCGCAGACGCACATTGCGATAACTACGACTGTAGTATTGTTGATGACCTTCTGTTTGCTCGGCCATACCACTTTTTTGAATTCGCTTTTGAGATCCTTGAAATACTTGACCACACGGTTAGGCTTTTTTACGCCTTTAGCCTTGGCCTTGGCGTTTTCCTTAGTGATCTTCTCTGCTTTAGCCTCTGCCTGTGCGATTATGGATTTCTTGGATGATTTTTTACTCTCAGCCATTATCCGCACCTCACCTTACTTGGTTTCCTTGTGAAGAGTGTGCTTCTTGCAGAACTTACAATACTTGTTCATTTCAAGTCTGTCCGGATCGTTTTTCTTGTTCTTCTTGGTATTGTAGTTACGCTGTTTGCACTCTGTGCAGGCTAATGTTACCTTTACTCTCATATCGGCACCTCCTATTAAATGCTCCGTCGGAGCGTTTCGATTTCGCAGGAACTGAAGTCCCTGTGCCTCCCTCTATGGCAATTTACAAGCATCGGTTTTGTTTAAAAGCGACACTTTTTTGTCGAGAGGTCAGACCCGAAATTTAAATTCGGGCACAAAAAAATAGACCTCTGCAAGAGGTAATATTAGTTTACCATATTTTCATACTGCTTGTCAAGGCTTTTTTTGAATTTTTGCATATTTTTTTGATTTTGCGGCAATATCGGCGGTTTTTCCTTAAAAACGCCTGATATTGCCGCTTAGATTTGTTATTTTCCCTTAGATTCAAGGTAATAAGAAGCCTCCATATCGGCAACGGAGAGGGCAAACGCCAGTGGGAACATCTCAAACGCCTTTCCGATGTTGTTCTTGTCCTCAATTCCCGAAAAGCCCATATGGTATCTTATGGCAAAGGCTTCTTCTCTTGTGAGCCGCATAAAGCCGGAGATTATGTACACCGACTTTTCGCCGTGACCGTAGGGCAGGTTATCCTCAATGGTGTAATAAGGCACCTTTTCCCATACGCCCATTTCGTTTTTGGCGTTGCGGTAGTCCGTTTTGTAGAAATTCATCTTGCATACATCGTGAAGCAGGGCGCACAAAGCTATGCTCTCCTCGCTGTAATTCATATTGTACACGTTTTTCGCCCTGTCTCTTGCAAGGTAATCCTTAAGGCAATGATACACGTTAAGGCTGTGTTCAAGCAGTCCGCCCTCATAGGAACCGTGGAAACGGGTGCTTGCCGGAGCGGTGAAAAAGTCGCTTTTCAGCATATAGTCAAGCAGCTTTTCGGCGCCCTCTCTGTGTATATTTTCACGGTATATCGTCAAAAATTCTTCTTTAAGTTCGCTGTTCATCATAAACTCCTGTTCATCGATAGTTTTCCGGATTTGCAAGGTCGAAATAGGTCTTTATTTTCAGCTTTTCGTCAATATCCTGCACCACATAGTTTGGCGGCAGAGCAGCCGAGTTCACAAGAACATAAGCCTCCTGTCCGTGCATATCGAACCAGTTGTCGCTGAAAACGCAGTCCGTTTCATCAAAATCAAGGTACACGCCCTTTGCAAAGCGCTCCGCTTTAAGGGTTATTCTGTACTTATCCCCCACCTTATCGGTCTTGAAGGTTATTTCGGGGTCAAGGAACCGGAACTGCTTGGGCAGGCAGTACATATATGTGGAATCGGAGATTATTGCGCCGTTGTGGAGCAGCATATATTCAAGGTACACTTCCCCGTACATACTTTCATCTGCGCCCGTCATTTCCTTTGTTATTGTAAGGCAGTTCTTTGCGGAAAGAGGGGGAACGACAACGCCCTCAAGCTCACCCTCCGCAAGTATTTCAGCGGTATTCCTGCGCAGCTTCCACTTTATGGAGCCGTTAAACTCCGTAAGCCTTTCATTTGAAACGTTGATAACAAGGTTGTTTTTGTCGCTGTCCTCAATGGAGCAGAGTACGGGAGCATAGAATTTCTTTGCATAGTAATGCAGTGCCTTCCACCGTCCGAAATAGTCTATGGACGACCAGGAGATAACGGGGTTGCTGTCGTTGACCTGCCAGTACAGAGAACCCATGCACACTCCCCTGTTTCTGCGCATACGCTCAACGTTGAGCCGTATTGCGTCTGCCTGAACTATCTGGCTTGCATAGACAAGCTCTTCAAAGGAATAGGGATAATGCACCATCTGGGCAATGTAATACATCAGCTTTTCATTGCCGTTCTCGCATTTCTGGTGCGCCTCCATAACGGGAGACATAAGATTCAAGTCCTTATGCTCCGCAAAGGATAAAACGGTCTTCATACAAGGTATGGATTCAAAGCCGTACTCGGAGCAGAAGCGGAAAAGGTGCTTTTTGTACTCGGTAAAGGATTTTAAGCTGTGCCATACCTCCCAGTAATGTATATCGCCCCTGTTCTCTGCGCCGCTGTTATCAAAGCCGCCGCCCGAGGACGGTGATGAGGGCCAGTAGAAGGTATCGCCGCCGAACTGTTCCACCGCTTTCGGAGCAAGGTTCTCAAACATTCTGAGGTAGCCCTCTTTTGTTTCCGCATCGTTTGGTATGCCCCAGTACTGTATCGCCGATTCTATCTCGTTGTTGCCGCACCACATTGCAAGGCAGGTGTGGTTTCTTATGCGCTTAATGTTGTCAATAAGCTCATAGCGGACGTTGGTGCAGAAATTAACGTCGTTGCCGTTGTATACAGAGCAGGCGAACATCATATCCTGCCATACAAGCAGACCGAGCCTGTCGCATATCTCATAGAAATAATCGTCGGGATAATAGCCGCCGCCCCAAACTCTTATCATATTGTAATTTGCGGCAGCACAGCTTTTAAGCAGCTTTTCAGTGCGCTCACGGCTGCATTTCGGGATAAGCTGGTCTTCGGGGATATAGTTTGCGCCCATTGCAAAAATTTTTATGCCATTGACCTTGAAGCAGAATTCCTCGCCGTGTTCATCGGGAGTGCGGCAGACCTCAACAGTGCGCAGTCCCACTTCAAATTCCTTGATGTCGATAAGCTCTTTTTTGTTGAAAAGCTTAACCTTAATGGTATAAAGATTTTGTTCGCCGTAACCTCTGACATGCCAGAGACGAGGCTTTGCAATGATACAGTCAACGGAAAAGTTTTTGCTTGTTATCTTGGAATTCATAATTGAAGCTGTACCGTCGGGAGCAACAATATCAAACTCCGCACGGAGGGTGTCGGAAGTAAGGTCGGCAATATTTGTTTCAATGGAAAGGCGGACGCTGTTCTGCTTGTGCTTCTGACGGACATACACGCTTTCTATCCTTCCGCCGCTTACGCCGATAAGCTCTACGCTGCGCCATATGCCCATATCGGGAAGCTGCGGACCCCAGTCCCAGCCGAACATATAGTGCGCCTTTCTCATATGAGGGTAGCCTTCCATCGTTGAAGACACGCCCCAGAGAGGATGCTCCGCATTTTTGTCCTCAATATATTTTATGGGAGAATGGATATAAAGTCTCAGGGAGTTTGAGCCGCTGCAAACGGCGCCTGTAACGTCAAATTCGTAGGTTCGGTGCATATTGTCTACGCTGCCAACGGGTGTATCGTTAAGATATATCTGCGCAGAGGTGTCTATGCCGTAAAACCGCATATATATCCTTTCGCACTGCAGCAAAGCGGCTTCGGGAATAAAATCGTATCTGAAAATAAAGTCCTTCTCCGCAATTTTCCGAGCTTCATACTGATTAAGTCCGTAATAAGGGTCCTCAAGCATACCGTTGTCAAGCATTGCCGAATAAACCGAGCCGGGAACGGGCACTCCAAGCCTTATTTCGTCATCTGCGGAAGCTGCGCTCCATACGCCGTTCAGAGATTGTGTTATCATATCTTATTCCCCTCCTTAGTGAAAAGCTGCTGTTTTTTCAAAATCCATAGTTCCGCCGAAAATGTCAAGAGCGCTGCCCACGGTAAAATCAAGCCTGCCGCCGCCTAATTTTTTCAGCTTGTCAAGGTCGTCAAAGGAGCCTATTCCTCCTGCATATGTAACGGGAACCTTGCCCCAACTGCCCAGCATTGCCGCAAGCTCTTCCTCAATGCCCCTTGCCTTGCCCTCAACGTCAACGGCGTGAACAAGAAATTCATCGCAGTATGCGGAAAACATATCAAGCGCAGCCGTGTCAAGCCTTACTTCGGTAAATTTCTGCCAGCGGTCGGTAACAACATAATATGCACCGTCCCTTTTGCGGCAGGACAGGTCTATAACAAGCCGCTCCTTACCCACCGCTTCGGAAAGGCGTTTAAGATTGCTGTAATTTACCTCTCCGTTTTTGAACACATAGGACGTAACGATAACGTGGGAAGCGCCTGCGTTAAGATAATCTGCGGCATTTTCCGCCGTTATGCCTCCCCCTATCTGAAAGCCGCCCCCGTATGCACCGAGAGCCTTGAAGGCCTGTTCCCTGTCTGCTTCGTAAAACTCTGAATCGTGAGCGTTAAGGATTATGATGTGTCCGCCTTTTAAGCCTTTGCTCTTATAAAGCTCCGCATAGAAATCCGCATCACATTCCGAAACGAAATTTTCTGCGGCGGAGTTGTTTTTGTCGGCAAGGCTGCCGCCCACTATCTGCTTTACCTTTCCGTTGTGAATATCTATACATGGTCTGAAATTCATTTTCCCTGCCCCTTAATACATTTATATGTTCATTATATCATGTACGGCTGTTTTTTTCAAGCGGCAGTTATTCCTCAATTATGCCGGGACCTGTCATATTCCCCTCATGATCGTAATAAATTGCATATTTCCTTCCGTCCTCAAAATCACGGAGAATAACATATGTACCGTTGATGTCCGAATCGGAATCGGAAAGGGTTATTTTTACCGTTTCGGGATATTCGCTTGGCACAGAAGCCGCCGTTCCCGTAAATACGCCCTTGTCATCTATCATTTCAAAGGTGTTGTCGCTGTAAAATTCAATGGTACCGAAGCTGAATTTCCATTTGCCCACCACCTCGGAATAACGCTTCGCACTTGATTCGGCAAGCAGTTCATTTATCAGCGCCCGTTCAAGCTCTTCCGAACTTGAATAAGAATCATTTTCCCGTGACGCAGAAGCAGACGGTGCATAGCTTTCCCTGCCCGAACCGCTTAACCTTATACAAGCCCTTAATATGACCGACAGCACAATAAAGCCTATCACAAGCCCGTTCCTGAGCTTATAGCCGCTTTTATGCGGTTTAGGCTTTTTGCTTGCGGCAGGGGACGTTCTCACCGTTATTGCCACCTGCCAGCGGTTGCAGTAATAATCGGTAGGAACGGCTCTTGAACCGTAGCCGAAGCCCTCGGCAATGATATGAGCGGTCTTTTTGCCGAAAAACTTTCCGTAAAACGCCTCGCACACTCCGCAGCGGAAGTCGTAATCCTCTCTCATATCCTCAAATTCGGGGAGGTCGAAAAAATCTCTCCATTGGGCTTCTTTGTCCGCAGTTTCGGGAGTCGAAAGTATCTTTCGTAAAATGCCAAGCAGCTTTCTGCGCTTCCGGACCTCGCTGTAAGCATCTTCATCGCTGTTTATATCCGCTTTTATGCCGCTGAAATCGTACTTTTCTCCGCTGTCCGCTTCGGTTTCGGTGCAAGGCTTGCCGGTTCTGCCCTCTGCGCCTATATTCGTGAAATCAAAGCCCTCTTTATCCGTCACAGGCTCAGATATTTTTTCGCCCTTTGCATTGGTGTCAACGCTGTCAAAGCGGAAGTCCCGACCTTCTTCCGCAGGCTCATTTTCGGTGTCCTTCCTGTGAGCAGCGTCGGACGTTTCGGGAAAAACAAATTTCTGCCCGTTGTTATCCGAAGCCTGCTCCGACGCATTTTCCCCTTTTGCACCGGGGGCAACTGCCGAAAAGCTGTATTCCTGCCTTTTTTCTTCCGCAGAGGACACATTTTCAGCCGAAGCCTGCTTCACCTCGTCATTTTTTGCCTCGGGGAACCTTTTGGCGTAAGCGCAGGCTGCCTTGTATGCGCTGTAGATGCGCTTGAACTCCTCGGGGTGTTCCTCGGGGTTGTACTTCTTGGCAAGTGCTGCATAGGCAGTCTTTATCTTTTTTATATCCGAAGTCGGCTCTATGCCGAGTGTTTCCCAGTACATTTTACGTCCGCCCCTCTTTTTCCTGTTAATAAAAGTATAATTTATTCCTGCAAAAAAGTCAATGGTAACGGTCAATACCTTTTCATTACAAGGTAAAGTACGCCGGCAGACAAAAAGATACGCCGCTCACGGACTAAACCGCAAACGGCGTATCAAGCCAAACATTTGGCTGCCAAATTATATTGGTCGGAGTGACGGGACTTGAAAGTTATGCCGACGATGTACCTTGCTTTAGACTGTTGGAGAAATGACGATTTTAGCCATTTCCTGTGAATGTCAGATTTTGGTATTCGAGCAGTTTCAAGGGCTTTTGAGGGGAGTTGTCCCGAAAGTTGTCCGGAGATTTTTTCCCACTAAACCGTAAATAACGATTGTGTACTTATTACAGATCTATTTACTGATATGGATGGAAAGGTAAACCTAATATTGACACAGAAGGTTTCAAACGCATCTCGAAAAATAAATGGTTATTAGTATTAATCATCGATGACAATACAGTTCACCTTGCGGCTAATAGCTGTACAAGTATCTAAGGCAATAATTCCATTTCCATAATACGGTGTAAAGTTCGGGTTGTTATCAAATTCTCCACCGTCCCCCTCATAGTGTGAATGTCCGAATGAACAATGCCAATGACCGCAGACAATTGTTTTACCGCTTTCCGTAACACCACTATGAGCTGCTTCCATACCATTTAGCCATCTTGCTTTATCCCACGCCTTTTTATCCGAATTTCGCCAGTTGTCAATAAAAATATATTCCGGAGTGGTACAAGAGATATTAAGCACAGTGCATGGTATCCATCCATGGACAAAGATATAATGCTCAGTTTCATAGTAATCGAGCATAGCCGGAATAATAGTTTGTATGTATGGATTTTGCAAGAACTCTTTACCAAAACAATCCGCATCATGGTTCAGATCATCCAATGTTTTTACGAGCAATTGACACACTGTATCTATAGTACCGTTGGAATAGTGATGAAGCTTCAAATAACTATAATTTGCCCATTCATTTAGTAGTTCCAATGCCAGATCTTCGTGGTTGCCTCGAATAAGGATCACCTCGTTTTTCGCAAGCAAATCCAGAATAAATTTCTGCAGCTCATAAGCCTGCATACCTCTGTCAAATAAGTCTCCGCAAACTATTAGTTTGTGTGGTTCACTATCTGTAAAAAAACCTTTTTCAACTAAAGCTGCAATAAATTCATCATAAAAGCCGTGAATATCGGCAACAACATAATATTTCATATAAATTCCTTTAGATTTTGAAGAAGTTCCGGTATGTCATTTTGAATTGTATCATACACAACCGACATGTCAACATTTCCGTATTCGTGAACAATTCTATTGCGAAGGCCTTTCATAGCTCGCCACGGGAATTCCTTATGCTGTTCTTTAAACGATTCTGTCAGCTTGTCAGAATTTTCTGAAACTTGAATTAATCTGAACATAACCGAATCTACAAGCACTTCATTATCCTCAAGTTGTTCAATGGTAAGACCTGCTGTATGTGCAATGATAAACTCAATGTCAGTAACAATCTTTTGGATGTAGTACTGATCTGTCTTTTTATTATCCATAGATTTTTATCCCATCCTTCAGTATTTCATTTGTAAGTTCGATATTATCCTTAAGCTGATCGATATTAAGAACATCAACCTTTTTCTTGAACCCCTCACGAAGCGTTTCCACAAGATCATAAAAGCGAATACCTGAAACTGAAGTAGAGATTAACAGATCCACATCACTGGTTTCTGTTGCCTTTCCTTTCGCATAAGATCCAAACAGATAACAATACTCTACACCGCCGGAAGAAAACACTTCCTCGCAAACTTCTTTTATTTTCTGAATGCTTAATATTCCATGATCCTCATCAATAAAACCATACTGATCCAGTTTCTGCATCATGTAAATATATTTTATCGAAGTTCTTTTGCTTTCATCGTTTTCGTAATTCTGATAAGTTCGAATCGGAACGCCAAGATAAACAGCACATTCTCGCTGCGTCATATTTTTTTGTTTCCGCAATTCTCTGAGTGTCATTTTACTCACCTCAATAAGATTATACCATATTTATTTGAGATACGCAATACATTTATGCAAAAGTTGCATATTATTCCAAAAGAAAATATGCAACTTTTGCATATCAATTCACATGCAAACTCCTAAATATATTATTGTTTGTTCCGGCAAAAATATACAACGATACTATAATACTAATAACCATTTAACCTATGGATAAAATACGGCGGCTATAATACGCCCACTCTGCGTCAAACTCCTTTGACAGGCGTGATATTTTGACGGCAAGCATATCCTGCAAAAAAAGATACGCCGTTCACGGACTAAACCGCAAACGGCGTATCAAGCCAAACATTTGGCTGCCAAATTATATTGGCTACAAACGCATATTTTGATACAAGTTGCATACCTCGGTGTTTTTTTATTTTATGGCATTATCCGGACACCCTACCGGGCATATCGCTGCAGGTGTTCTTCCACTGTGCTGCCGTCGTCCTTTGCGGCTTTTGCCAGTGCCAGCGCATTGCCGCCTATGGAGCTTCGCTGGTCGTAAAATAAACCGGAAGACGCTGCCCCGACGGTAACATACCACCGTTCGCTGCCCTCGAAGCTGCTGAGCGTGATGTTGACCTTGTTGCCTCCTGCGTGGCTTTCGACCCAATAGACGATATTCAGCCGTCCGAGCTGTTCAAGTGTCTGTGCATTGATCGTTTTGGTGTTTGCGCCATTGTAATTCAGCACGACGGTCAGTGGGCGGCTCGGAACAAATCCGTTTTGGGAGGTAGCGCCCTCAAGGTAAGCTCTCGGAAGCCAGCGATAGTCGTCGCTGTTCAACCGTTCATTGAAGTACGGATCCCATCCGGCTTTGCCAGACATACCGCCCTCGGTAAAACCCCGACCATACGGCTCAATATCCGCAAAGAGATATTTCATCATGGACATCCCACCGTCATAATCGTCCACAAGCCGGTTGACTGCCCAGATCCAATATGCCGCAACGCTCCTTGGATCGGTCACGTCCACGACCTGCTTCAGTTCCTCAACATCCCACGGCGCAGGATTGGCGAGGGTATAGCTCTGATCCTTTTGCCATTCTTGTAATATCCTCATACGTACCTCCTTCATATTGCTTCGGAACACTTTTTCCCTTCGCCCGTCAGCCCACGGACTCGTCCGGCAAGAACACATCGTCCAGCTTTCCAAAGCTGTCCAGCCGCATATCGTCGGCAAAGCGGTCGATGGTAAACCGTACCACGCGCCCGTCCTCAGTGATGAAATCGAGCCGGCTTTCCAAGTCTGTCTGATAAGGCCGCATCCGCTCTCCGGCAACCAGCGTCCACATTCCTCCGGACACAACGGCGTTTTTGCGGCTGTCGGGGTTGTACCGACCGCTCTTGCGAAGACGTACCCACGGTCCATCGAGGTCATACACGCCGC
>JALEJQ010000086.1 GCA_022769565.1 Oscillospiraceae bacterium | reverse complement strand
AGCGGAACCAAGAAATGTTTTGCATAACACAAAACTTGTGGAACCGACTATGTGAATTGCGCCTATTCTTACATATCACAACAAAGTCACCCTCGCAGGAAAATGTAAGGAGCAAAGCGACGAACATTTTTCTGCGACACGGAAAACTATGTAACTGTTGCCCTGACAAATTCTGTTAAACCGCACTAAAATCGCTGACCCACAGGCGCACACTATGCGCCCCTACAGAAAAAATGTGAAAAAAGCTGTTTTTGTGCGGAAAACTACCGCCATAGTTTGCCGTGTCGGATAATTGCTACTTTACTTGTTTTTGCTGTTACAATGCGTTATGCCCGACTTTATGGGATTTCGCTATTTGCGGAGAGCGACCAAAGGGCTTTGCTCCGAAGTCAAATTGACTTTGACACTTAAAGCGAAATTCTGTCCTCACTGCCGTCAAGCAGAATTGACGTAAACTTTGTTCCGCTTCGAAGTTGATACAGCTTTTCAGCTCCTTTTATGCGCTGCTGCCGATATTTTTTTCACCGCTTTTATAAGACCGTCCACTTCGGCGGTTGTGCTGAACACGGACGGTGAAAATCTTACCGTTCCTTCCGGTGCGGTGCCGATAGCCTTATGCGCAAGTCCCGAACAATGAAGTCCGCCTCTCAGGGCATAGCCGGCGTCACTGAGCATTGATGCTGTTTCGTTTGAGGTAAGGTTTTTTATGTTGAAGGAAACAATTGGCAGATAACGCCCTTTGTCACGGTAAATTACAACGTTGTCAAGGCCTTTTACACCGTCTATGAAGCGTTTGCAAAGAGCGGTCTCGTGGGTGAATATCCTGTCCGTACCCATATCCGAAACAAAGCGTATGCCCTCGCCCAGAGCGATAACGCCGCAGGTGTTCACCGTTCCGCTTTCAAGGCAGTCTGGCATAAAGTCGGGCTGGTCAAGTTCAAGGGAGGTGCTGCCCGTTCCGCCTTCCATAAGGGGGGCAATGGGGAAGCTGCCATCCGACAGGAGCAGACCCGTGCCGGGAGGACCGTAGAGGGATTTATGTCCTGCGGTGCAGAGTATGTTTATGCCCTGTGACAGCTTTATGTCAATAACTCCGCAGGCTTGTGCGCCGTCTGCGATAAAGCATATACCGTTCCTGCGGCAAAGCTCGCCAATTATTTTGCAGGGGGTTATCCTGCCTGTAACGTTGCTGCCGAGAGTGCAGACCACCGCTTTTGTATCCGGGCGTATAAGCCGTTCAAAATTGCCGAGGGTGACGTTGTCGTCGTGGTCTATTTCCGCAATGTCGTATTCTCCGCCCGACTTTGAAAGAGCGTGTACGGGTCGTGCGACCGAGTTATGCTCAAGGTTTGAGATTATTATGTGTCCGCTGCTGCCTGCGATGCCTTTTATTGCAAGGTTAAGGGCATGGGTGCAGTTAAGGGTAAAGACGGTGTTTTCCGTTTCTGCGCCAAAGAATCCGGCTGCGGTCTGTCTGGCACGGTACACTGCTTCGGCGGTCTCGATAGAGAGCCTGTGTCCGCTTCTTCCGGGATTTCCGCCGTACCGCACCATAGCTTCCGCCGCCGCTTTGCGTACCCGAAGGGGTTTCGGCCATGAGGTCGCCGAGTTGTCGAAGTTGATCATCCTGAACCTCTCAATTTTCGTTATATGGTGGGAGCGGAGCAGAGTTTAACCCGTTCCGCCCGTAAAAACACTGCCGGAAAGTCTTTATATCCTTGGCGGAGCTCAGAGCTTGCCCGACGCTTTCGGAGTTATGCCGTTCTTTTCGAGAATTTCTGTAATTATTCCGGGATCGCCCTCCGCTGCTACGCTGTAGCCGCAGCCTGCCGAAAGATTACGGGGAGTGCGTACTATTTCGCCGGAAAATCCGCTGCTTTTTAGGATAGTAAGGGCTTTCAACGCTTTGTTGACGGATGGAAAAGCGAATATATATCTGTCCATTGAGATGCGTCCTTTCTCTTGTGAAGCTTTTCTCGTACCGTCGGCGGTAATATTTTCCGCCTGATTTATTATATGCGGAGTTTCTGCGCTTCGACACAAAGGAAACGCTGATTAATACATTTCAGCCGTTTTTCAAAATGCCCTCAAAGCATATAATAATTGCCCCGTTCCGAAAAATCAAAGCTCGGAACGGGGCAGGATTGTGAGGTCGTTATGTCATGCAAGAGCTATTTTGGGCTGACTTTGCTTTATTCCGTTTTTGGCGGAGATTTTGAAGCGCAGGCGGAGATTGTCCGTAATGAGGGCAATAAATTCCGAGTTTGTGGGTTTGCCCTTGCCGCAGTTTACGGTGTAGCCGAACATTTTGGTAAGTACGTCAACATCTCCTCTGTCCCATGCGGTCTCGATAGCGTGTCTGATGGCTCTTTCCACTCTTGAGGGGGAAGTGTCAAAGCGTTTTGCAACGGTGGGGTAGAGCAGCTTTGTAACGCTTTCCAGCATATCCTCATCCATTATGGCAAGCATTATTGCTTCACGCAGGTAATGGTAGCCTTTGATATGGGCAGGTATGCCGATGGTGTGGATAATGTCGGTGACGACCATTTCCATATGGGAATAATCGCTGTCGTCCTCGAAATCCGCAACGGAGGAGGGGGTGATGTGGCGGACAACGCTTATAAGCATTTCCGAATCGAAGGGTTTGATGATGATATAAGCGTTTTTGCAGGACATGACCTGTTTTTCGATATAGGCGTTCCTGTAGGGGCAGATAACGATGAAAAATGGTTTTTTGCCCGATGAAAGCTCCGTTCGGCGGATTATTTCCATAGCGTCCGCATTGGGCATAAGTGCGTCGCAGACTACGATGTCGGGCTGCTCCTTCTGTATTTCGTTCATAATAACGCTTCCGTCGCTCAGGCAGGAGCTTACGGCATAGCCTGCGTTTTTCAGCGATTCGGCAAATACTTTTCCAAATTCAGCTCCCTCGTCGCCTACGAGAATTTTAACATTTGATGACATAAATATACCTCCTAATCAATTTTACTACCATATTTTACCATATCGCCTTAGACTTTTCAATAGTTTAATGACAAATTTTTTAATAAAAATATCGCAGAATGTAACGTTAATTACATTTTTTACCTTTAATTTAAGAAAATTCGACGGCGCAAGAGCAAAATTTAAAATAATCTTTATGAATAATTTATATCCTTATAATGTGTATCCGACTATTTTAATATTGGAAACTATACTAAATTTGGCGCTTTTACAGATTTTTAGCTGTTGTTATGTTAAAAATCAAATATTTTTGCCTGCTTTAAGGCGAAATTAATTTTAAAATCTTTATAAAATCTTTATATATATTATTTTAATACATCATTTTCGTTAAGTCAATAGATATTTGGAAATTTTAATTATATTTAAATAAAAAATACATAAAATAAAGGGGAATTTGCTGTAAAAAGCAGGGAACTTTATCAAAAATTAATTTTTGTTAATGTTTTTGGAAGATTTGTTTGAAAAATCTTGAAATATGTCTGCGCTTCTGATATAATATATAATGTATAGGAAAAAATATGCTAAACACTATAATTTAATAGGCGTTTAGTGTTTATGCCGATGCACGGACAGAAAGCTGTTACGGCACGGTTTATGAGTTTTATTATGATAAAGTGATCTATTGTATACAGCATCGGAGCGGATCTTATTATGAAGAAAAAAAGAATGTACAGCGGATATAAAATAGCGGCTGCCGCAATGATATGTGTGACGGTGGTACAGACGGCTCTGCTTGTTTTGGCGGCGGCTGTCTATGCGGCTCCCGGCTCGGTAAATGACAATGCGGAAAGGAATCTTACTCAGTACGCTGCGGAAAAGAGCGTTTACTTTGAAGCCAAAATGACGGAGCGTTGGGCGGATATTGACAAAACGGCGGAGTTTGCTTATGAAACAATGAAAACTGTCCTTGAAGCGGAAAATATCACTATTGATGATTTTTTCGGCAGCACCGGGGCGAAGGATCGCTATCTTGAAGATCTGACAGAGGAGCTGCTTACGCTTTTTGACGTTAACACGGTCAACGGTGCTTTTGCGGTGCTTGCTGATTTTGACGGTGATCTCGGACTTGAAAAGGGCGTGAGAAAGGGCGTTTACGTTGTGGACACCGACCCCGATTCTTCACCCTACGACCGTTCGGATATGATGGTGGTGAGAGGAAGCAGCGTTATTTCTTCAAAATACGGCATACCCTTGGATATGAACTGGAAAAGCGGCGTTGATGTTGGAGAGGGAGCGGAGTTTTTTTCAAGACCTCTTGAAGCGGCTTTCGGAAGTCCTGCTGCGGCTTACGGCGGATTCTGGTGGGGCGGAGCAGGCATGGACGGAACGGGCGCTATATATTACTCCCTTCCGCTTATATATGACGGGCAGGCTTACGGCGTTGTTGGCATAAGCATTTTTTCCAGCCGCATTTCTTCAATAATGCCTGCAGATGAGACAGATGTGGGTTATATCATAGCTTCCTCGGACGCTCCGGAAGAAAACGGGAATATTATGTGCCGCTTATGCACGGCGGTGGGCGTAAGGTCTGCAGAGCCGCTTGCTCTCGGCTCGGAGATAAAGCTCACAAGGCTTCACGGTTCAGACTATCTTTACAGTATGCCCGGAACGGCTATGTCCTCGGGTGGAAAAGGTGTATGCGCTGTCGGAAAAATTGACCTTTACGAAAATGATTCGCCTTACAGCGGCACGGACTGGTATCTTCTTGCGGTAGCTGACGAGGACAGCGTTATAAACGAAAAGGAGCCGTTTTTCAGAACGATAGCAGGTGCGGCGGCTGTGTCACTTATTGTGGGAATTGCTGCGGCGCTGATAATTGCAAGACTTCTTTCAAAGCCTGTTAACAAGCTGGCGGAATGTGCGGAGCTTGCTGCTAAGGGTGAGGATATGCCCGAGGTAGATACTTCAAACGTTGAGATACGCAGGATATCCGAGCTTTTCAGTGTTCTTAATGCTTCAAAAAAGCAGTATTTCAACGACCTGCAGGCGGAGCGTGAGCGTTATATCATCGCTCTCCAGACCTCCAAAAACAATATTATGGAATACGACTGCGCAGAGGACATATTCAAGGTATATCATCTTGACAGCGAAGACCCCGACAGCTACAAGAATCACACGGTATACCGTGATTTCAAGCAGCTTGTCAAGGACGGAAAGATATGCCCCGAAGAGGATGTTTCCAAAATACTTTCCTTCCTGAGCGGAAATATCGGCGGAACCTTTGAGATGAGGATTTTCCGCAGGAACGGTGATTGCCGCTGGTGCAGAATAAGCAGCCGCACCGTTTTCGACAACGGCAGACCCCTTAAAATTATCGCAAGCTCCTTTGACATTACCGATGAAAAGAAGGACGAGGAAAAAAGGCTTGACCTTCGGAACAGAGATGCGACCACAGGCTTTTACAACAGTGAGTATGGCAGTATGCTGGTCGAAAAGAATATTCTTGAACGTGGAATAGGCTACAGCATTGCCATTATTTCCATGAAGCACGTTAACGAATTTATCAGCCTTTACGGTTCCTTCTGCTTTGACGGAGTTGTTGAGGAAATAGGACGCATAATAAGAATGTTTATGCAGCCTGAGGATATAGTATGGAGGATGAAAATTTCCGATATAGGCGTTTATCTTCCCGGCAAAAGAAAAGAGGATTTTGAGCAGGCTTTTGAAAAGGCTATGTCCTGCTTTAATACGATATACACCTCGGAGGACAGCAATTCCCTTATAAAGTGCCATATCGGAATTTCACAGAACGAACCGGGAACGCCATTCCTTTATGCAAAGGATAATGCAAGGCTTGCGGAATTTGCCGCCGAGATGCCAAAGTACCCCGATGTTGCTTACTTCTGCGATGCACAGGACGACCCTGAGGCAAGGGTGGCTCTGCTCAGGTACAAATCAGGCGATTCAAGCGCAGATTCGGAAGCCCTCAACAGCGGTTACGTTTTCACGGACAACATTATTTCCTATGCGCTGAATATGCTTGAAAAGACCAAGAGCATACATAATGCGCTGCACCTTGTTTTCTGCAAGGCCTGCGCTGTGCTTGACCTTAAAAAGATAGCAATGTTCGATATTGACAAGGATTTCAGAACTATACGGGTATATCAGCAGTGGTGCGGCTACGGCGGAACGGATATGGACACGGAGCCTATACACCTTGACGATGAAAGCTACAATGAAATGCTGTCCTATTTCGGCAGAGGCGAGCCTGCGGTCATGGAAAAGGATTTCAGAGCAACGGCAGAGCTTCTTGAAAAGAGGGTAACTGTTCTCAGGGACGGAGGTTCGGCGGCTGCGGTTCCTGTGTTCGATAAGGAAAAGCTGTTGGGCTTTTTGGTGTTCTGCTGCGCATCGGACACGGTGGGCGAGGACAGGCTCAGCACAATGCTGGAGCTTACAAAGATAATCTCGGCGTATGTGCTTAAATCAAGGACTTCTCTTGAAAGCAGGGCAAAGAGCGACTTCCTTTCAAGTATGTCACACGAAATAAGGACGCCTATGAACGCTATTATGGGAATGACCGCCATTGCTCTTGACAACGAAAGGCTTGACCCCGATACTGAGGACTGTCTGAAAAAGATAGACAAATCCGCAAAGTATCTCCTTGAACTTATTAACAGGATACTTGATATGTCAAGGATCGAAAGCGGCAAAATGACGATAGAGGACGTGCCTTTTGACCTTAATTCGCTCCTTGACAATGTTGACACTCTTATAAGGGTACAGACGGCTCAGAAGGGCATTTATCTTAACGTTGAAAGGGAAATAAAGCACCCCTTTGTCAACGGCGACCCTTTAAGGCTAAGTCAGGTGCTGCTGAACATTCTCGGAAATGCGCTTAAATTCACATCAAAGGGCGGCATAACCCTTTCCGTAAGGGAGGAGGATTGCGGCGGCGGTTCGGTTTCCATGCGCTTCTCGGTCAAGGACACGGGTATCGGCATAAGCAAGGAAAATCAGGGCAAGATATTCAAATCCTTCGAGCAGGCGGACAATGCCACTGCGAGAAAGTACGGCGGAACGGGACTTGGTCTTTCCATAAGCGACAGCTTCGTCAAGATGATGGGCGGTATGCTTGAAGTAAAGAGCGAACCCGGCGAA
The DNA here is from genome assembly GCA_022769565.1 of Oscillospiraceae bacterium. Taxonomy (GTDB): domain Bacteria; phylum Bacillota; class Clostridia; order Oscillospirales; family Ruminococcaceae; genus UMGS363. The sequence goes on along the minus strand of JALEJQ010000086.1, from coordinate 15,604 downwards.
GGTTCGGAGTTCTTCTTTACGCTGCCTATGAAAATTTCCGAAAAGACCATACCTGCGGAGAAAAAGAGAGTTTTCGGTCCCGAGGACTTCAAGGGCAAGAGAGTTCTTCTTGCGGAGGACGATGAGATGAACGTGCTTATTGCCAAAACTCTTATCGAAAAGGACGGCATAACCGTTGAAACGGCGGAAAACGGCAAAATTGCTGTTGATATGTTCCTTGCTTCCGATCCGGGATATTACGACGCTGTTCTTATGGACATAAGAATGCCCGAAATGGACGGTCTTGAAGCCGCAAGGCGGATAAGAAGCTCCGGCAAGGCGGACGCAAGGACTGTTCCCATTGTTGCAATGACTGCAAACGCCTTTGACGAGGATATGAAAAAATCGGTTGAATGCGGAATGAACGGTCATCTTTCCAAGCCGATAGATATGAACAGGATACGCAGTCTTCTCGGCAGGCTGTGGACGGATGGGAAAGGTGAAAATGAAGGATAAAAACAAGGCTATACTTTTTATTATTTGTGCGGCGTTCTGCTTCACGGTGATGAACGCCTGCATAAGGCTTGCGGGAGATCTGCCTTTTGTGCAGAAAAGCTTTTTCAGGAATTTTGTTGCGGCGATACTGGCTTTCGGCGTACTTAAAAAGAACCACATAAAGATAACCTGCAAGCCGGAAAACAGGAAATATATGTTTGCAAGGGCGTTTTTCGGAACTGCAGGAATGCTTTGCAACTTTTATGCGGTGGACAGGCTGGTGCTTGCGGACGCTTCCATGCTGAACAAGATGTCGCCCTTTTTTGCGGTGGTATTTTCAATGTTCATTCTGAAGGACAAGCCTACGGTTGTCCAGCTTGGAGCGGTAATTTCCGCTTTTATCGGCAGCTTGTTCATAATCAAGCCTACCTTTTCCAACGCCGACCTGTTCGCTTCGGTAATAGGCTTTCTCGGAGGAATGGGAGCAGGTGCGGCTTACGCTTTTGTGGGTAAGCTTGGACGAGGGGGAGAAAAGGGACCTGTTATAGTGTTCTTTTTCTCGGTGTTCTCCTGCGCTGTGACTATACCGTACATCATATTCAATTTTGCGCCTATGACGCTGTACCAGACGGGTATGCTGCTTCTGACGGGACTTGCTGCGGCAGGAGGACAGTTCTCCATTACTGCGGCTTACACTCATGCGCCTGCAAAGGAGGTTTCTGTTTTCGACTACTCGCAGATAATTTTTTCCGCTATACTGGGGTTCTTCCTTTTCGGTCAGGTGCCCGACGTTTGGAGCTTTGTGGGGTACGGAATCATCATTGCCGCCGCTGTCGCAATGTTCGTTTATAATAACCGCAAAACCGCATAAAACCGTCATTGCAACCGAAAGTTTACATAAAGAACTCCGTAATTTCTTGTGTTAAAGCCTCTTCGGAGTTATGATTCAGACACAGCCGATGCTGATGTCGGCGAGAAAATGAGAGGAGTTTTTTTATGACTACGGGAGAAAAATTATCAAGGCTCAGAAGAGAGAACAACTATACTCAGGAACAGCTTGCGGAAAGGCTTGGGGTTTCAAGGCAGTCTATAAGCAAGTGGGAATCGGATGCGGCTTACCCCGAAACGGACAGGATAATAGAGCTTAGCAGGCTTTTCGGCTGTACTGCGGATTATCTGCTCAAGGACGAAGCGGAAGAGGTGCAGGGTCTTGAACAGGCGCAGGAAATGTCCGATATGGACGGGTATATAAGGCTGCCGCTGCGCCTTCGTGAAAGAAAGAGTGAGAAAACCGTTTTCGGTATGCCCCTTTGGTGCGTGGGAAAGAGCGCAAAGGGCTTTATTGCGGTCGGACTTTATGCACGGGGCGTTATATCGGTAGGGCTGCTTTCCGCAGGGGTATTTTCCGTTGGGCTTTGCTCGGTGGGAGTGCTTGCATTCGGGTTATTTGCCGCAGGGCTTATTGCGTCAGGATGTTTTTCCGTGGGAGCGCTGACTTTCGGGGCAATTACGCTGGGTCTGCTGTCCTTCGGAGGTGTGGCTGCGGGAACCTTTGCTGTGGGAGGCGCTGCTGCGGCTAAGTACGGCGCTTTGGGGGACTGCGCTTACGGTATGTTTGCATTCGGCGATTCAAAGGCAAGCGGAAGCGTTATTGAACACCTTGGAAAGCTGACTCCCGAGGAGCGTGAAGCGGCTGCGGCTGTTATAAAAGATAGTGTACCTGCATTTTTAAGGTTTTTTGCGGATATTTTCTGCCGTTTGCTGTAACGGGGGGAAGCTGTGCCGCAGGTATTTCATAATTTAACGACAAAAAGGGGATCTTAACATGAAAAAAGGCATAAGAAAAATTCTGGGAGTTATACTTGCGGCGGCTGTTATGGTGGGCGTTTTGCCTTTCGGGGTGTTTGCTGCAAAAACGGAAAAGGTGAAGTTTTACGGCAACTCCATTCCGGCTTCGGCGAAGCAGCTTTGCTTTGTTCGGGAGAGCGATTCTGATTTCTGGGCGGAATACTGGGCTCCCGGCTTCAAAAAATACTATTTCATTCCCAAGGACACGGTGTTCGACTGCAAGCTGGCGGCGGAGAAATTCCCGGAATTGCAGAATCTTTCCATTGTAAACTGCGATGTAAAAAACACCGCTTATCTTGCCAAAATGGAAAATCTTGTATGGCTTGGACTTTGCGGCAACAAGGGTGCGGAGGACATTTCTTTCCTTAAAAAGATGACGGGGCTGAAAAAGCTACATTACCAGAACAGCAAATGCGAGGATATTTCTGCCCTGGCGAAGCTGAAAAATCTTACGGAGCTGGAGATCGACACGCTGTACAACATTGACGACCTTACGCCCTTAAAAGGGCTTACAAAGCTGAAAAAACTGGATATTAACGGTACTTTTTCCGATATTTCCGCACTTGGAGGAATGAAAAAGCTGCAAAGTCTTAGGCTCAACAGCAGGGGCATATCTGACATTGAGGTGCTGAAAGAGCTGCCGAAGTTGACAGAGCTTAGTCTTGACAGGGGAAAGGTAAGCGGAGTTACCCTCAGCGAGCTGACGGGACTTACCTCGCTGTCGCTGTCGGTGACTACGGTAATAGGCTTTGACCAACTTACAAGGCTGAAAAACCTGAGGTCGTTGTCTCTTTCGGGATTTGAATATATGTCGGCGGCAAACAGGAAAACCGTTTCCCGGATGACATGGCTTGAAGAACTGAGCATTATACAGATGGGGCTTAAAAACTGCGATTTTCTCAGCAATATGACAAATTTAAAGAGCCTTGACCTTGATGTGAACAGTATAAATGACATTTCGGGGCTGAAAGATCTTACAAATCTTGAAGAGCTTGTTCTGAACTACAATTATGTGCAGGATATTTCTCCGCTGAAAAAGCTGACGAAGCTTAAATGCCTGAGCCTTTGTTCTTACGGCGGCGAGTATCTTTCGCTTGACCTTGCACCGCTGAAATATCTTACGGAGCTTGAATTCCTGGGCATATATGATTACAACGTCAAGAATGAAAGCGCTCTTTACAAGCTGACAAAGCTGAAGGAGCTTGATCTTATGGGCTGCGGTCTGGACAGTGAGTTTGAGGCGCATTTCAGAAAATACAATCCAAAGTGTGTTGTTTCCCTTGAATGGGACTTCGGGGATTACTGATTATTTGTTAATAAAAAAATAATATATTCCTTTGCATAATGTGGTATAATAGATTTGAAATTTTTTCGCACGGAAATTTCGTGCGTTACATTAAAAAGGAGTAATAAACATGAACAAGTCTTTAAGAAAAGCTATCATTGCAGGAAACTGGAAGATGAACAAGACCCGTCCCGAGGCTAAGGAGCTTCTCGAAGCTATCAAGCCTCTGGTTGCAAACGCTGAGGGCAAGGTAGAAGTTATTGCCTGTGTTCCTTACACAAACCTTGAAACTGCTGTAAGCACAACTGCAGGCTCCAACGTTAAGGTTGGTGCTGAAAACGTACATTTTGAAAAGAGCGGTGCTTTCACAGGCGAGATCTCCGCTGATATGCTTACCGAAATAGGCGTTGAATACGTTGTTCTCGGACACTCCGAAAGAAGACAGTATTTCGGTGAAACAGACGAGACCGTTAACAAGAGAACCAAGGCTGCGCTTGCTGCAGGTCTTAAGCCTATCGTTTGCGTTGGCGAGCTTCTCTGGGAAAGAGAATGCAACATCACGGAAGAGGTTATTGCACGTCAGATAAAGCTTGACCTTTTTGACATTTCCGCTGAGGACGTTAAGAAGACTGTTATCGCTTACGAGCCTGTTTGGGCTATCGGCACAGGCAAGACCGCTACTGCTGACCAGGCTCAGGAGGTTTGCGCATTTATCCGTGCAACACTTGCAAAGCTGTATGATCAGGCTACTGCCGATGCTGTTACTATCCAGTACGGCGGCTCAATGAACGCAGGCAACGCTGCTGAGCTTCTTTCCAAGCCCGATGTTGACGGCGGACTTATCGGCGGCGCTTCTCTCAAGGCTAACGACTTTAACACTATCGTTCAGGCTGCTGTAAACGGCTGAGTATGAAATAACGACAGGGGAAAGACTTATGAAATCTGTTAAGGGAATAAACCGCAGGAAGGTAATTGCCGCTGCGGTATCCGCTGTGATATTTATTTCGGCGGCGTTCTTTGCGACGGATCTTATCCGCACTAAGCGGTATGGGCTTCCCCCTGTTTTTTGCGTTCCTGTCATTGAATACGGCAACGGCAGCGCCGATTATTACGGTCTTGGGTACAAGGTATGGAAGGATTATCACCCCTTTGACGAGACTGTTGATTATTACGTCGGCTTCTGGCTTATACCGAAATTCTGGAGCATATAGAAAACGGAGGAATTTACAATGGGTAAGAAACCAACAGCTCTTATTATCATGGACGGCTGCGGCGTTAACAAGGACACCTACGGCAATGCTGTCGCAGCGGCAAAGACACCTAATCTTGACAGATATATGAAGGAATGGCCCAACACTACTATTGGCGCAAGCGGTATGTGCGTAGGACTTCCCGACGGACAGATGGGCAACTCCGAGGTAGGTCACACCAACATGGGTGCAGGAAGGATCGTTTATCAGGAGCTTACAAGGATCACAAAGTCCATTGCTGACGGTGATTTCTTCAACAACGAGGCTTTTGCGGCTGCTGTTGACAACTGCAAGAAGAACGGCAGCGCTCTCCATATGTTCGGACTTCTTTCAAACGGCGGCGTTCACTCCCACAACACTCACCTTTACGGTCTGCTGGAGCTTGCAAAGAGGGCAGGTCTTGAAAAGGTATTTGTTCACTGCATCATGGACGGAAGAGATGTTCCTCCCACAAGCGGCAAGGACTTTGTTGCAGAGCTTGCCGACAAGATGAAGGAAATTGGCGTTGGTAAGATAGCAAGCATTTCCGGACGTTACTATGCAATGGACAGAGATAACAACTGGGACAGAGTGGAAAAGGCTTACGCTGCATTTGTTTACGGCGAAGGCAACCACGCTGTATGCCCTGTTGAGGCTATGGAGAAGTCTTATGCAGACAATGTTACGGACGAGTTCGTTATCCCTACCGTTATTGACGGAACTGACAGGATAGGCTCCGGCGACAGCATTATTTTCTTCAACTTCCGCCCCGACCGTGCAAGAGAGATAACCCGTACCTTTGTTGACCCCGATTTCAGCGGCTTTGAGAGAAAGAAGGGCTTTTTCCCTGTAACATACGTTTGCTTCACTCAGTATGACGCAACTATGCCTAACGTTCTGGTTGCTTTCAAGCCCCAGTCGCTGAACAACACTCTCGGTCAGTACATTTCCGACAAGGGAATGACACAGCTGAGAATTGCGGAAACTGAGAAGTACGCTCACGTTACATTCTTCTTCAACGGCGGTGTTGAAAAGCAGTATCCCGGTGAGGACAGGATCCTTGTTAACTCGCCTAAGGTTGCAACATACGACCTTAAGCCCGAGATGAGCGCTTACGAAGTTACCGAAAAGGTAGTTGAGGCTATAAACGCAGAAAAGTATGATGTTATTATCCTTAACTTTGCAAACTGCGATATGGTAGGTCACACGGGCGTATTTGACGCTGCTGTAAAGGCTGTTGAGGCTGTTGACGATTGTGTCGGAAAGACGGTTGACGCTATTCTTGCACACGGCGGCACGGCTCTTATCACTGCTGACCACGGAAATGCGGACAAGATGTACGAAGCTGACGGTTCTCCTTTCACGGCTCACACCACAAATGTTGTTCCGCTTATCGTTGCAGGACAGAAGGGCGAGCTTAGAGAGGGCGGTGTACTTGCTGACCTTGCACCTACAATGCTTAAGATAATGGGTGTTCCTCAGCCTGCGGAAATGACGGGCAAGTCTATTCTGCTTTAACACAAAACACAAAAAAATAAGCAAGGCGCATTCACATAAGATCGGGAGCGTGAACCGTTATGTGAACTGCGCCTTTGCGGTTTGATAAAAGATATTGGAGGGGTTTTTACGAAATACGGTAAAATTTTAGCGTTGATAACATTGGTATGCACACTTACAGCCTGTGCAAAAGAAGCTGCCGATACAACAGATACAACAGACGCAGCTGCGGAAACTGAAAGTGTGGTAGTATCGCAGGAGGCTGCCGAAACAACTGCGTCTGAAGCTGCGGTGGTTACTGAGGAAACTACAACCGTTACGGAGGAAACAACTGCAGAAACCACTGTAAGCACAACTGTATCTGAGGTATCGGAAACGGAAGCGGCTGATGAGAGCGGCGAAGGCTTTGAAATTGATTTTTCGGCTGCCGCAGATCTGCCTATAATACATCATGAAGCGTTAGCAGGCGTTCATGAGGCTTATGATACATACGATTTTTATAATATAACGGAGAACACGCTGTATTATGTTACAAGTCTTGCTGACGGAAGTACGGTTTACGGTGTATTTGAGGACGGGTCGATAGAGTATACGGAGGATCAGACATATTTCGACTTGGAAAATGACAAGCAGACTGTTTACATACAGCATCCCGACGGCACGGTCAGCTCATATGTACAGAATTGGTTTGTAGATTGGTCTGCAAGCGCCGGTACACGAGGCTATAAGCCTTCGGACATTGCTCTTTGCGATATAGACGGTGACGGCGATGATGAGCTTATTTTTACAAGCTGTGCTTCGGGTTCGTTTGCGCAGTGCTACGGCAATCTGGTAATGCAGGAGCTTTCGGGAGATGCCGATGCATCATTTGATTATGAGCAGCAGGATCTTCTTATTAACGAAAATATTTCGGTAACTGTTGAGCGTGATGACTGCAAGCTGCTTTTCACAGCCTGCGGAGAGGAGCTTGAATATAAAATCGACCTTTCATTGGCGCAGGAAGCGGATGACACACAGCCCGATGCGGGACATATTTATTTTGAAGCCGAAGAAAACGGTGTCTTTGCTTATCTTGGCATAAGATGCGGCTGGGTAGCGAATATTCCTTGTTATATACGTTTGCGTGTGACCTATGACGGCAGTGATTTTGCTTTTTCCGAGCCGTCTGTGATGCCCTTTTCCGAGGGCAGGTTTGCTTGATAAAAAATAAACTGATAAAAAATAACACCGCACAAATACCGGTTTTTACGGATTTGTGCGGTGTTTTTTTGGTTTGCAGTTTTATTGTTTATTTGCATCAAGCCAGTTCCGGGCTGCTTCGGCAACGGTTTTCAGTGCCGTATCTCCAAAGGGAGTGTCAAGTCCTGCGGCGGCTACAAGGCCGTCAAAGGTTTCCTCTCCGCCAAGACGGACGAGCTTCATATATCTTTCAAAGGCGTCATTCCTGTCCTTCTGCATTATTACCCAGAATTCAAGGGCAACGGTCTGTGCAAGGCAGTAATCAATATAATAGAAGGGGCGCTCATAGATATGGGTCTGCCGCTGCCATGCTCTGCCCTCGCCGTAGAAGGGGCTGCCGTCAAGGTCTATCCAAGGCATATATATTGATGTGAGCTTTTTCCATTCTTCTATACGCTCTGCAGGCGTCATTCCGGGTTTTTCGTAGACAAGGTGCTGGAAATGGTCTACCATTGTACCGTAGGGGATGAATTTTATGGCATCTTCAAGGTGCTTGCGGCAGAATTTTCCTGCGTCCTTTCCGAAGAAGTCCTCTGCGCTTGCCCAGCCGAAAAATTCCATTGTCATTGAATGTATCTCGCAGCTTTCGAGAGTGGGGAGCTGATTATCGGAGGGACGTTTATGACGGTTAACATATGCTGCAAAGGCGTGACCTGCTTCATGGGTAATGACCTCCACATCTCCCTGTGTACCGTTGAAATTGGCAAAGATAAAGGGGGCTTCGTAATCGGTAAGCTCGGTGCAGTAGCCTCCTGCCGCCTTGCCCTTTCGGCTGAGGACGTCCATTAGTTCGTTATCCATCATAAAGTCGAAAAACTCGGCGGTAAGGGGGGAAAGCTCCCTGTAAAAGCGTCTGCCTGCTTCAAGTATATCGTTGGGAGTGCCTTTGGGGACGGCGTTTCCGTCACGGTAGGAAACGGAGGTATCGGCATATTTAAGGGGATAGCTTACGCCAAGGCGCTCTGCTTGTTCTTTATAGAGCTTGTCGGCGGCAGGTACAATATATTTTATCACGGCTTCTCTGAATTTAGCAACATCTTCGGCTGTATAGCTGTTGCGGCACATATTGAGGTAGCCCAAGGGGACGTAGTTTTCAAAGCCCATTTTTACGGCTTCGGCGTTCCGCACACGGACAAGGTCGTCATATATGCGGTCAAGCTGAGTTTCGTTTTCCTTGAAAAAGCTGCTGTCCGCCGCCCATGCCTTATGGCGGATATTACGGTCGGGAGACTGCTTATAGGGTGTAAGCTGGGAAAGAGTGAGCTTTTTGCCGTCAAAATCTATCTGGGCGGAGGCAATGAGCTTTTCATACTCGGTAGTAAGCCTATTATCCTCCTGCATTTCGGGGATTATTTCGGGAGAAAAGCTTTTAAGTGCAATGTCGGTATTTATGAACATCACTTTGCCGAATTTCTTTTCAAGCTCGGGGCGGAATTTACTTTCGGCGAGGGCTTTGGCTACAGACTGACAATATTCGGTAAAGGCAGGGTTTGAATTGTCAAAGAATTCATTTTCATCGCTGTAGAATTTGTCCTCGGTATTTATTGTATGGCGGATATAGCAAAGATTATACATTGTGTTGTAGCTTCCGCCGGTTTTATCCCATTCAAGGAAGATCTCTGCTGCTTCTTCGGCTGAACGGGCGTTTGCAATGTCTGCTGCTGCTTTTTCGGAAGCGGCTTTCATCTCATTCATATTTGGTCGGGTATAGTTCATTTCGGAAAATTTCATAGCTGCTTGCTCCTTTTTATTCTGATATTATATATTTTACCGTTATTCGGGGATTTAGTCAATAGTTTGATTATGGTTTGCTGTGTCGCAGGAAAATGGCTTGTCGCTTTGCTCCGCACGTTTTCTTTGTAGGGGCGCACAGTATGTCCGTTTACAGCTAACAAAATCAGGAACAGCTTGCCCACTCTAAAAATCCGTTAAAACTCACAATAGTTACAGCGATCAACAAACTCTCCAAAAGCTGCATAGCGGTGGCCTGGAGAGGGTTGGGGGTTTGGGGAAAGAGAGTGCAGAGGGAAAACCGCAAGGGGGATAGGGGGAGGGCGGCCCAGCGTCCCTATTGTGCCGGAGCGCCTCCCCCTGTCCCCCTGAAGGTTGTCCCTTTGCAGCAGTTGTGCTATATAACAGCTTTTTGCACATTTTTCTGTAGGGGCGCACAGTGTGCGGCCGATTTGCTTACACGGCATATTAAGGTAAAACGGACATAATTCCGAATTCCGCATTAAATTTGTTGTGTCGCAGGAAAATGCCGTCGCTTTGCTTCTTGCATTTTTCTGCGAGGGGGGGATTGGGGAGGAAACGGCACCAAGGGTTGTGTGTAAGTGGGCGGTGATATAGTTTGCTGTGTCGTAACAAATACACCTCGCTTTGCTCGGTACATTTGTTACGAGGGTACTTTTATTTTATGGGATAGAATTGGCGCAATTCACATTGATTGGTTCCGCTGCTTATGTTGGAAATATAAGCGTTGCTCTTTCAGATTTCTTGTGTGAATTGCGTTTTTGTTTTTTTGCTTTGCTCCTTGCATTTTTCTGCGAGGGGGAGATTGAGGGGGAAACGGCACCAAGGGTTGTGTGTCGGATAAAAATACACTTCGCTGCGCTCAGTATATTTTTATCCGAGGGAAGATTGTGTGTAAGTGGGCGGTGATATAGTTTTCTGTGTCGTAACAAATACACCTCGCTTTGCTCGGTACATTTGTTACGAGGGTACTTTTATTTTATGGGATAGAATTGGCGCAATTCACATTGATTGGTTTCACGGCTTTGTGTCATACGACACATTGCTTGGGTTCTCTTTCTGATGTGAATTGCGCCTTTGAATTTTTAGCTTTGCTTGTTTTGCTGTTACTTTGCGTTATGTCTTACTTTTGGAGTGTTTCGCTTCTGCGGAAGCGACAAGGGGCTCCTCGCCCCTTGACCCTCGCCAAAGGGACTCGTCCCTTTGGAATCCCGTTATCGCTGCGCTGGTGGAACGGCTGATGCGGTTTTACTGCTTTTTGTGCAATGTGATGCTTTTGCTTTGCTTTTTGTTGTGCAAAACGCAATAAAATCATGTGATTGTATGTTACTATTATTCTGTGTTACGATTATGTCAGCGGAAGGGAGGGTTTAAAATGAACAGAAAAAATACTCCGTTTTTTAAAAGTGCTGCGGAGCTTGAACGGCTTATCACAGGGTATTTTGATTCCTGCGGTATGGGTGTTGATGGCGGTGGTTCTTTTGGCAGTCCGCCTACTGTTTCGGGGCTTGCTATGGCTTTGGGCTTCGGTTCGAGAGAGGAACTTTTGAACTACTGCGGTAAGGATTCCTGTCGGGCGCTTATTGACAAGGCATTACTGAAGATCGAGGATTTTGCCGAAAGCAGGCTTTTTGACAAGGGGCAATATTCCGGTGCTAAGTTTTTCCTTGAAGGGAATTTCAAGGGCTGGGACGGGGGGCGCAGCAATGAGGAGGACACTCTTGAACGCTTGGACGCTGTACTTAAAGCGGTTTCGGCAGTTATGAATACGGGGAGGCGGTAATGATTTTTACGGAAAAGCAAAAAGAGGTCTGGAACAGGACGGTCAACGAATTCCACAGGTGGAACATTTCTGTTGGTGCTACACGTTCGGGAAAGACTTATCTTGATTACTACCGCATTCCTTACCGCATAAGGCATGCTCCCGACGGGCTAATTGTACTTGCAGGAAACACTCAGGGCACTCTTGAACGGAACATTCTTGACCCTATGAGGAAAATTTGGGGCGGTGGACTTGTGGGGAACTTATCCGCTTCAGGGAAGGTAAATTTATTCGGGCGGAATTGTTATGCTATCGGTGCTGACAAGGCGGTACAGGTTTCAAAGCTGCAGGGTGCAGGGCTTGCTTACTGTTACGGTGATGAGATAACAACCTGGGCGGAGCCGTTTTTTCAGATGCTCAAGTCAAGGCTTGACAAGAAGGGTGCTTGTTTTGACGGAACCTGCAATCCCGATGCGCCGAATCACTGGTTCCACAAATTTTTGCAGAGTGATGCGGACATTTATCAGGAGAGGTTCGTTATTGACGACAATCCTTTTCTTACGGCGGAGTTTGTTGCGGCGTTGAAGAAGGAATACGAGGGTACGGTATACTATGATCGTTTCATCAACGGGCTATGGCGTGCGGCTGAGGGTATTATTTACAGGCGTTTTGCGGATTCGCCCGAGCGGTTCATTATTGAAAAGCCGCCCGAGGACATTGTATACTGTTCGGCAGGCTTGGATTTCGGGGGAAACGGGTCGGCTCACGCTCTTAACATCACGGGGATAACGAAAAATCTCGGCTGTGTGGTCACACTTGATGAATGGTATTCAAAGAGTGAGCTTACGCCGACGGAGCTTGAGGACTGTGTATGCGGAGCGCTTGAAAAGGCGCTTGAAAAGTACCCGTTGACCGACTTATACTGCGACAGCGCCGAACAGGTGCTTATCAGAGGCATTAAGAGGGAGGCGGAGAGGCGCAGGCTGCCGATAAACATACATAATGCACGCAAGGGAGCCATAAAGGACAGGGTGCGGTTTTACTGCGGACTTATGGGGGCAGACAGGTACAGGGTCATGTCGGGCTGCAGGCATACTATATCGGCTTTCAGCGAGGCGGTATGGGCGGCGGAGGGCTGCGAGGTGCGGCTTGACAACGGTTCAACAAACATTGACAGCCTTGACGCACAGGAATACTCTACGGAGTACATTATGAAGGATTTTATTGACAGGGGAGGTTTAAGATGAACGTTTGCGAAAGGGCAGGAAAAATATTCGGGGTGGCTTCGCCCGACCTTAGCGGTTACTATGCCGCTTCGGGCAGGTGGCGCAGGATATACTGCGGTGAGCCTGAATGGATGACAGTGAAAAAGTCGGGGTTATACCGTGGGGGAAGCCGCAGGCTCAATATGCTTGGGGCGGCGAAGGTGTTATGCGACAGGTTTGCGGTATACGCTTTTGCGGAGGGACCCGAAATAGTTTTTGAGGACAAAAGGTGCGGCGATTTTGTAGGGCGTGTACTTGAAAGAAACGGCTTTTTCGAGAGAATGAACGAGGTGCTTTCCTATGCTTTTGCCATGGGAGGCTGTGTATTCAGACCTTACATAAGCGGCGGAGAGATAGGGATCGACTGTGTTTTCGGTGACGGGTTCCTGCCCCTTGAATGGGACGGGGGACAGGTGAAAAGCGGCTGCTTCCGCAGCGTTTCCGCAAAGGGTGGTTACAGGTATGTTTTATACGAGCGGAGAGGCTTTGAGGGTAACGTTCCGTTTACGGAAAACAGGTTATTCCGCAGCAAAGAGAATTCCGCAGGTGAAACAGAATGTTCCGTTGAGGAGCTTTATCCCGGACTTGCGGAAAAAACCTTATATCGCGGCATTGAGGGGATACCTTTGTTTGCCTGCTTCAAGACGGCAGGTGCCAACAACATTTTTCCCGAGGCGCCCCTTGGCATTTCTGCATTTGCAAATGCGGAGGACACGCTTAAAGCGCTGGACGTTGCCTTTGACAGCTTTGCCAGGGAGTTTATTCTTGGCAAAAAGAGGATAATCGTGCCAAGCTCCTGTGTACAGACGGTGGTGGACATTGCCACGGGGGAGCAGAGGCAGTATTTTGACGCTGACGATGAGGCGTATGTTGCGCTGAAATGCGATGAGGAACGGGATTTGAAGATAACGGACAACACGGTGGAGCTTCGTGTGGACGAGCATATTAAGGCGATAAACGCTTTGCTGAACATACTTTGCTTTCAGACGGGGTTATCGGCAGGAACCTTCTCCTTTGACGTTAACGAGGGAGTAAAGACGGCGACGGAGATAATTTCCCGTGACAGCAGGACGGCGGCTACGGTAAAGGCGCATCAGAACGCTCTCGGTGGGGCTATGACGGGGCTTTTTAAGGCGGTTGCGGCGCTGGGGTACTGGCTCGGGGAGCTTGACAGTCCCGAATGCGGTGTTGACATAAGGTGGCATGACGGTATTATCACCGATGAAAACACGCTTATTGACAACAATATCAGGCTTGTAAACGGCGGACTTAAATCGAAGGTTTCCGCTATTATGGAGATACAGAAATGCGGTTTTGACGAGGCTCTTGCCGAATACAGGAGAATTATTGCTGAGGGAAAGGAGGTGAAGGGCTATGGAGGAGATACAGATACCCGTTGAGGAAGGCACTGCTGCGGAAACCGAGGAAAAGGGTCTTGAAGAGGCTTTTGCTGCTTCGGAGTTGGCGAGAAATGAGGCTGAGGCAAGGGCGCAGGCTCTTGAAGCAAGGCTTTGCTGTCTGGAGCTTGGTGTTCCTGCGGAAAATGCGGCGGATGTTATTGCTCTGGCGGATAGGTTTGGCGGCGAAAGGGGTACTGCTATTGCAGAGGTGCTTGAAAAGTACCCGTTTTTCCGCAGCAATGCCGAGGAAAAGGCGGTTCGTACCCTTAATGCGGGGGTACACATCGGGCAGAGCGTTTCCGCTCCCTGTTCGGGGGTGGAGGAGGCGTTCAGAAGAGCTAATCCGGACGTAAGATTTTAAGCGCAGAGGGGTTTCCCCAAAAAGTGACGGATAAATCCGTTATTACGAAAAAACAAAAACTTTATTTATTGAAAAGGAGAAAAAATTATGGCAAACACATTACAGGAACGTTATTCACAGATCGTTGATGCAAAGCTCAGAAGCACTCTTGTTACCCGTGAGCATTACATTTTCAACAGTGCGCACGAGGGCAGTCCTGCTGCAGGTGCGGTAAAGATTCCCGTCAGAGATACGGAGGTGGAGGTCAAGGCTTACGACAAGGTGAACGGTGCGGAGCTTTCTTCCGGCGCTACCACTTACATCACCATGCTTATGTCCAACGATGAGGCGGTGAACGAGCTTATTGACGGTTATGACGCTGCGGCTCTGCCCGATGATGTTGTGGCGGAGAGACTTGCTTCGGCAGGCTACACGCTGGCGCTTTCAATGGACAAGAAGTCTGTTGCGGCTCTTGAAAAGACGGAGGGCGTAACGGTTTCAGACGTTAAGACGGCTGCGGACTCCACCAACGCTTACAGCTGCGTTGCAAAGGCGAGAACTGCTCTTTCCAGAATGGGCGTACCTGCTTCGGGAAGATGGCTCATTGCTTCTCCCGAATTTATGGAGGTCATTATTCAGGACGAAAAGTTCATTCGTCAAGGCGATCTTTCCCAGGAGCTTGTTGAAGCAGGCGCTGTTGGCAAGATAGCAGGATTCAGCGTTTTTGAGTCAAGCAATCTTATGTTCAAGGACAAGGATTTCATCAGCGGTAAGACGGTCACTACCGAATTTATCTGCGGCCACCCCAACTGGTGCCACAGAGTTCAGGACTGGGCGGTGCCTGTCAGCGTTAATCCCATTGCAGACGGTGTTCACATCGGCGCTGCGGCGGTTCAGGGCAGAAAGGTTTACAATGTACTTATTTCAAAGCCTGAGACCGTTTATGTAAAGAGAACGGAAAGCTGATACTATCATAATGGTATAGGCTGAAAGGGGGTGATATTTTGAGCTATGCCGACAGCGATTATTATTACAATGAATACGGCGGTTCGGAGTGTACGGAGAACGTTGACCGTCTTCTTGAAAGGGCAAGCGGCGTTGTTGATATGCTGACGGGGTACAGGATTTCCCGTGAGGGGATCGAAAGGCTTGGCGAAATACAGCGTGAGGCGGTAAAAAGGGCGGTCTGCGCTCAGGCTGACCTTATGGAAAGGAGAGACGGCGACACTTCGGAGCCTGCGGAAGTTACCATTGGGCGGTTCAGGTATGTGAACGCTTCGGGAAATGAGAGAAAGGACAGCGGTGCTTATTCTGCGGAGGCTATGGGTATTCTCGGGGCGGCAGGACTTTTATACCGTGGTGTGGAGGTAGTTTTTTATACTAATCCTCATTTGTTCGGTGGATAAAGTTGGTAGATAGAATTGCTCCAATCAAGGAAAGCGACCACAGGCGTGCTGTCGCACGGCAAGGGAGCTTGACGACGAGTGGTGCAATTATAGCTGCCAAATTTATC
>JALEJQ010000085.1 GCA_022769565.1 Oscillospiraceae bacterium | reverse complement strand
CCGACACAGCTTATCCGACACAGCTTATCCGACACAGCTTATCCGACACAGCTTATCCGACACAGCTTATCCGACACAGCTTATCCGACACAGCTTATCCGACACAGCTTATCCGACACAGCTTATCCGACACAGCGAACTTTGAGGGTAGTTTCACTCACAAAATCAACGTTATTTCGCAACTTCTCCGTATGGACACACATTGTACGCCCGATTTTATTACACGGCATATTAAGGTAAAACAGACATAATTCCGAGTTCTGCATTAAATTTGCCGTGTCGCAGAAAAATACACTTCGCTCCGCTCAGTATATTTTTCTGCGAGGGTACTTTGTTTGTATGGGATAGAAATAGGCGCAATTCACATAGCCGGTTTTACAAGTTTTGTGTTATACAAAACCTTGCTTGGTTCCGCTTTTTTATGTGAATTGCGCCTTGTTAATCGTTACTTTATTTGCTTTTGCTGTTACTTGGCTTTGTGCCTTGCTTTTTAGGGGTATTTCGCTCTCTGCGGAGAGCGACAAGGTGGCGCTGCCCCCTTGACCCCTGCCACCCTTTGATAAAGCGAAATTCTGTCCTCACTGCCGTTCGGAGTTTTCTTCGAAAACCAAGCAGAATTGACGTAAACTTTAGACGCTTCGCAACGGGGTCGCTCGTCCCTTTGGAATCCCATTATCGCTTCGCTATCGGGTCAGCAAGTTTGCTTGATGCCGCTTATGCGTTCTCCTTCTTATCAAACAGCTTCTTCATAAGCGGTATAAACATTCCGCCTAACGCATTTCCTATTGCAACTACGAGGATATAAAGCAGTCCTGCTGCCGAAATATCTGCCGCAAACAGATAAAAACAATCCGCTACCGAATGGTTGAAGCCGCAGAATATGAACAGCATTACAGGCACCGCTGTACCGAATATCATTGATGTATCGTATCCCTTTGCACGGCAGTTCCTTGCATTCTCTACCGCCAGATACATAAGCATTCCGCAGAAAAATCCAAGTATTAGTCTGCTGAAAATACCGTCGCTCATTTTTGTTTCCATTGCTGCAACGGCGTTTTCGTGTACCTTTCCGCCGATACGGGTAAAGCGTATCATTGCCGCAGAAACTCCCGTTCCTATAACGTTTCCAAGCAATGTGATAAGCACCTCACGGATATATATGGGCTTGTTTTCGGGAATATAGCCTACCTTGCCCGTGTAAAGCGCAAAGCCGAGCTGGATAATGGTAAAAAGTCCGAAGCTGAACAGAAAACCGCCGATGTATTTGTTGTCCGCCATAAGGTAGACCGTGCCGCCGATGCCTATCATAAATCCGGACATTATGGCTTTTGCAAGAATACTTTTAAAGGATTCAAGTTTCATTTTCAACGCCCTCATTATTTTCTCGTTATATAATTTTTTTTACACAAAATTAAAAGCCTCACAAACTAAATGCTTGTGAGGCTTTTGGCGCGGAACAAGGGATTTGAACCCTCGCGCCGGTTACCCGACCTACTCCCTTAGCAGGGGAGCCCCTTAACCACTTGGGTAATTCCGCAGGTCAATCTCAAACGATATTAAGAGGATATTTGGCGGAGAGGGTGGGATTCGAACCCACGGTCCCTCGCGGGATCACCGGTTTTCAAGACCGGCTCCTTAAACCACTCGGACACCTCTCCGTCCGCATTAATACGGCTGCAAGCATCATTCTCACAGTCGACTTAATTATTATATCACGTTAATCTTTATTTGTCAAGCATTTTTTAATTTAAATGTATATTTTTTCGCAAAGGGTCAATAATTACAGCGAAAATACTATTATTTCCCATCGGGAGGAGATTATACATGAAATTTATGCTCAGAAAAAAAATTGCCGAGGCTGCCGCACTTATAGGGATGCTGGCGGCGGTGTTCGCACAGGGTGTTTGCGCCTTTGCAGAAAGCAGGGAACAGGTAACAAAGGATGTTTTCCGCCTTCATATCCTTGCAAATTCCGATTCTGACGAGGATCAGGCGCTTAAACTTAAGGTCAGGGACGCCGTTCTTGAAGAAAGCAGCGGAATTTTCGGCGGAAGTCTTACTGCGGAGGAAGCAGCCGCCCTTGCAGAGCAGAATATTGAACAGTTTGCCGAAACTGCCGAAAGAGTAATTGCGGAAAACGGCTATGCTTACAGCGTAAAATGTGAAGTGGACAAGGTTTATTTTGACGAGCGCACCTACGGAACGGCGACCCTTCCGGCAGGGGAGTATAATGCTCTGCGCATAATTATCGGCGAGGGTGAGGGGCATAACTGGTGGTGCGTGATGTTTCCTGCGCTGTGTCTGCCTTCCGTGACAAATACGGATGAGGTGCTTGAAGCGGCTTTGGCAGACGGCGCTCTTACCGAGGAGGAGATCGAGCTTATACAAAGCCCGGAAAACTATGAGGTAAGGTTTTATTTTGCCGAAATTTTCAGGAAGCTGGCGGCGTTCATTGAAAGCAAAGGAACTCATACTAATCTTTAACCAACCTATAGACAAGGATTAGTATCAAATGTAAAATATCGTGCATAACGCTGAAAAATTTTTCAAAACCCCTTGCTAAAGTCTGCGAAATAGTATAAAATAGTATATGATAGGGCATTGCCCCGATCCAATTTTTTATGAAAGGATGTCATACCAATGGCAGGTTTAAACAAGGTAACTGTTGACGACATTAACGTTAAAGGAAAAAAAGTCCTCGTAAGAGTTGACTTTAACGTTCCTCTCAAGGACGGCGTTATCACCAACGATAACAGAATCACAGCCGCTCTTCCAACTATCAAAAAGCTCGTTTCCGACGGAGGCAAGGTTGTTCTCTGTTCTCATCTCGGCAAGCCTAAGAACGGCCCCGAGGCTAAATTCTCCCTTAAGCCCGCAGCAGACAGACTTGCTGAACTTCTCCCCGGCACAAAGGTTACATTCGCAGCTGACGATACAGTTGTAGGCGACAACGCTAAGAAGGCTGTTGCAGAAATGTCTGACGGCGACATCGTTGTTCTCGAAAATACACGTTTCAGAGGCGCAGACGAGACCAAGAACGGCGAGAACCTCTCCAAGGAGCTTGCAGATCTCGTTGACGGTCAGGTATTCGTTATGGACGCTTTCGGCTCCGCACACAGAGCTCACGCTTCCACAGCAGGCGTTACAAAGTTCGTTAAGGAGACCGCAGTTGGTTACCTTATGCAGAAGGAGATCCAGTACCTGGGCAACGCAGTTGAGAACCCTGTTCGTCCCTTCGTTGCAATTCTCGGCGGCGCTAAGGTTGCAGACAAGCTCAATGTTATTTCCAACCTCCTCGAAAAGTGCGACACACTTATTATCGGCGGCGGTATGGCTTATACCTTCCTTAAGGCTAAGGGCTATGAAGTAGGTCTTTCCCTCGTTGACAACGAGAAGATCGACTACTGCAAGGAAATGATGGAAAAGGCTGAAAAGAACGGCAAGAAGCTCCTTCTTCCTATCGATACAGTAGTTGCAGCAGGCTTCCCCGATCCTATCGACGCTCCTATCGAAGTTCAGACTGTTGATTCCGACAAGATCCCTGCTGATAAGGAAGGTCTTGACATCGGCGAAAAGACAAGAGCTCTCTTTGCAGATGCTGTTAAGTCCGCAAAGACAGTTGTTTGGAACGGACCTATGGGCGTATTCGAGAATCCTACTCTTGCAGCAGGTACTATCGCAGTTGCTCAGGCTCTTGCAGACACAGACGCAACAACTATCATCGGCGGCGGCGACTCTGCAGCTGCAGTTATCCAGCTCGGCTTCTCCGATAAGATGTCTCACATCTCCACCGGCGGCGGTGCTTCTCTTGAATACCTCGAGGGCAAGGTTCTCCCCGGCGTTGATGTTATCGCTGAAAAGGCGTAAACAGTAATTTAGGATTGAACTTCATACGAATCATCTAAATAAAAGGTCGTTACCACGGTTTTGAATCGTGTAACGACCTTTTTGTTGACAAATGTTATAAAAAATGTTAAACTATAAATACGGGTACACCTTAAAACGGTAGGCGGTCAATCTTGCTCCCCGAAAGGGGGCGTTGCTATGAGTGTGATTGAGGTACTGACCTTAGGATTACTTATTTGTTCTATTGTACAAATAGTTCAAAACAGCAATAAAAAGAAATAACCGCCCCAAGCGACCAACTTAGGCGGTTATTCTTTAACTAACTAAACGGGAGCGACCGTCTATCGGTGTACCCTTTAATATTATTATACACCCGTTTGTCACTTATGTCAAGCGGTTTTATTTTTTACTGGGCAAACCCGTGTTTTTCAAGAAATCCTCCAAGTTTGCGGCAGCTTTCGCACAGGTCGGCAGGCGAATCATAGCCGTTGCTGTATAGCTCAATTATCACGCTGCCGTCGTAGCCGCTTTTCTTCAGCGCAGTGAACAGCTTAAGATTGTCATACTCTCCCTCGCCGAATTTCAGACAATCTCCCTTTGCTCCGTAATCGGAGAAGTGAACGTGGGCAATGTGTGTGCCGAGTGCCTCCGCAATTTCCACAGGATCTTCACCCGAGCGATGCGCCTGTTTTGTGTCAAGTACAAATTTTGCTGCGTCACCCAGAGCCGCCGCCATTTTTTTCAGAAAGTCAAGAGAACGGCTTGTGCAGCGTGACACGTTCTCCTGCACAACGGTCACGCCATAGCTTTCTGCCCGTCTTTGAACTGCGGCAAAGCGCTCAAAATAGAACTCGTCGGAGCAGGGATTCTGCGGCTTGTTTCCGTGGAGAACGAAAAATTCCGCACCCAGCTTGTTCATGAACTCAAAAAAGCGTCCGTAATATTTCAGCATATCCTCCAGGCGGCGTTCATACTCCGTGAAAAGCATCATCGGCTCTATTCCGCAGGTGTAAGGATGCACCGAGCAGACTGTTACGCCGTATTCCTTTTGTATCGCAAGAAATTCGCTCAGATAGGGGTCGTGCAGCTCGCAGTCGGAGTTGACGAATATTTCCGTGAGCGCAACTCCGTTTTCCGCAAGGCTTCGGAACGCTTTTTCCGCTTCAAGGGGATAAAGACAGGCTGTTGAAACTCCTGCACGCATAACATACCTCCCGAAAAAAACAGGGTATCGGAAAAAATGCCCGATACCTTGTTGTAATGCTGTTTTTTATGCCTTATTAGAAACAGGCTTTCCGCCTTTTTGCTTTCCGCTCTTTTTGTCTTCAAAGAACGCCCAGAGGGGAGTTGTAAAGCATACGGAAGAGTAGGTTCCGGCGATCATACCGATCATTACGGGCAGCGAGAAAGAAATGATAGAAGTTACGCCGCATACTGCCGAAACGATAGTTACGGTAAGCATAGCCATTACAGTTGTGATAGATGTGTTCAGCGAACGTGTAAGGCACTGATTGATGCTGAGGTTTACTATCTCGTTTCTGTTCTTGGACTTGCCGTAAAGCCTGGTGTTTTCACGGACACGGTCGTAAACAACGATGGTGTCGTTGATGGAGTAACCAAGGATTGTCAGAAGCACTGCCATAAAGTTTGCGTTGATAGACATTCCGCATACTATAAAGGTACCGTAAACAATGGTACAGTCGTGGAGCAGAGCGATGATAGCGCATATTCCGGCAAGCCAGCCGCCTATCTTTCTGAAACGCAATGCAATATAAAGAATAAGCACGATAGATGAAAGAATTACGGCTACGATACATTTAAGGAAGAATTCCTTACCTGAGGAAGGCGAAACATCGGAGGATTCGATAAGCTCCAGATTATTTGCCGCATATTTCTCGGAAAGGGAGTTTGTAAGCTCAAACTGCTTGTCCGAGGAAAGTCCGTCGGTGGAAATAAGGGAAAGCTGAATGTTGTTTTTGCCTGTGGAGAAGTCAACGCCGGTGGTGTAGTTAACGCCTGTGCCGCCGAGAATTTCCTTTGCGTCTGCAGCGAAAGCGTTTCCGTCTATTTCACCGTCGTAAACGTATGTGATGATAGTACCGCCCTTGAACTGGATATCAAGGTCTGCGCCGAGAACAAAGGTGGCAAGGATAGATACCGCAACCATAACTGCGGAAATTATAAAGTATATCTTTCTGTGACCAATAAAGTCAATGTTGAATTTCTTATGCATTTTTAACACCTCCGTAAAGACGGGGATCTCTCAGCGCCTTGAACTTTGAAAGTGAAGCAAGCATGATCCTTGAACAGAACACTCCGAAGAACAGGTTGAGGATAACGCCCGAAAGAAGGGTGAAGCCGAAGGAGTAAATAGTACCTGCGGTGGAAGGACCGAACATAAAGAACGCAAAGTGAAGAGCCTTTGCAAATATGCTGTCCGGAGTTCCGAATGCGCCCATAAGTATGATAGCGACCAGTACCATTGTTACGTTGCCGTCGAGAATAGCGGAGAAAGCTGTCTTGAAGCCTGTTTCAATAGAACCGTCAAGGGTCTTGCCCTTTTCAAGCTCTTCTCTGATTCTTTCTGCGGTAATGATGTTTGCGTCAACGCCCATGCCGACTGCAAGGATAATACCTGCAATACCCGGAATGGTAAGGATAGAGCCGTTCATAAAGCCGAAGTAGCCCGAAACGAAAGCAAGTGTACCCGCAACCTGTCCCACAAGTGCGATAACTGCAACTGCGCCGGGAAGTCTGTATGCAGCGATCATAAATATTGCAATAAGTGCAAATGCGATGATTCCTGCAATTATCATAGCTTCAAGAGCGCCTGCGCCGAGGCTGGGGGAGATGGTGGAGAAGCTTGCTGTTACCAGCTTGAAGGGAAGTGCGCCGGAGTTGATCTTGTCAGCGAGAGCCTTTGCGCTTTCTGCGTCAAAGCTGCCTGTGATCTCGGCTCTTCCGTCTGTGATAGCAGCGTTTACCGAGGGGTAGGAAATGCAGGTCTCGTCCATCCATATGGAGATAACACCGTTTTCCTGATAAAGTCTTGTTGTAGCTTCGGCAAACTTTTCTGTGCCGGATGCTGTAAGCTCAAGGCTTACGCTCCAGATATAAGCTCCGCTGTCGTCCTGTCTGTAAGCGGCATAAGCCTCTTGAATGTCGGAGCCTACGAGAATGATATTTTCTGCGGTGATACCCGTAGGAGCGCCCAGCTCGTCCACCTCATGACCCTCTCTGAAAGTCAGCTCTGCGGTCTCGCCAAGCTCCTTAACTGCAGCTTCGGGATCGAAATTTGCTTCTCCCTCTTTCCAGGGGAAACGGACGATTATACGGCTGTTGTCGTAGTCGATGTAACATTCATAATCGGTGATGCCGAGATTTACCATACGCTGGACGATAACTTCCTTTGCGGCGTCCATATTTGCGTCGGTAGCCTCAACGCCTTCGGGGGGAGTAAAAGTAACGTCTACGCCGCCCTTGATGTCAATACCGAAGCGGATATTTTCCGCACCCTTGATATAAACAGTTGTCATATCTCCATAGTAGGTGCTGAATCCTATAAATACCGAGGCTGCGAATAAGAGTATCAGCGCCAGAACTATGAAAAAGACAGGTTTTTTGACCTTTCTCACGTTTTTACCTCCTGTTTTTGTCGGGCAAAATCATACTCCGACACAAATTATCGTTTAATTATAACATTTATTATGATATTTGTCAATAGCAACGATTTACTTCGGATAAATTTTTTGAAAAATGCCATAATATGTTATTTTATCTTTATAATCAAAAAAAGCCTGTGTTTATTATAACATTTGATAATTGAAAAAAGATTTTGGATATGCTATACTATTGTAAAATGCGCTTTGCCGCAAAATATGGAAAGGATAGATAAATATTATGTATAAGACCCGAAAAAGGCTGTCGGTTTTAACAGCTGTACTGCTTTCCGCCGCAATGCTTGCAGGCTGCGGAGATACTGAGGAAAAAAACGGCGATACTTCGGAAACCTCTGCTTCTTCCGCCGTAACGGAACAAACTGCTGCCGTTGCAGTTCTTGAGGGAGGAAAGGCTGTTGTGCCGGAACTTTCCGTTGATGCTTACGACCTGCCCGAAAATGAGGCACTCAGCTTTACAAAGGATATGAAAATAGGCTGGAATCTGGGCAACACCTTTGACGCAGTGGACGACAGCGGAAGCCTGAAGGACGACCTTGCCCTTGAATCTGCATGGGTAGGCGTCAAGACCTCTAAGGCAATGATAGACAGCATGAAGGCGGCAGGCTTCAATACCCTGCGTCTGCCCGTTTCTTGGCATAACCACGTTGACAGCGATTTCAACATAAACAAACCCTTCCTCGACCGTGTTCAGGAAGTGGTGGATTATGCAATTGACAACGGTATGTACTGCATTCTCAACATTCATCACGACAATGAAAAGGGCTTTTTCTACCCCAATTCCGAAAACCTTGAAGGCTCGGAGAAGTACGTTTCCGCTATCTGGAAGCAGCTTGCGGAACGCTTTGCCGATTACGATGAAAAGCTGATTTTCGAGGGACTTAACGAACCTCGTCTTAAAGGTACGGGACTTGAATGGAACGTTAACGCAAATAATGCGACCAGCCTTGATTCCGTTGAAGCCATAAACAAGCTCTGTCAGGTATTTGTTGATACCGTAAGAGCTTCGGGCGGAAAAAATGCCGAAAGATACCTTATGATACCCGGCTATGCCGCTTCCGCAGACGGTGCACTTATCGACAGCTTCAAGCTGCCCGACGACAGTGCCGACAACAGGCTTATTGTTTCCGTTCACGCTTATACGCCCTATGACTTCGCTCTTCAGGATCTTACGGGAACAAGCGAGTGGAGCGTTGACAACGCAGGCAGCACCTCTCCTATAATCGGCTTTATGGACAGGCTGTATGACAAGTTCACAAGCAAGGGCATACCGGTTGTTATAGGCGAATTCGGCGCCCGTAACAAGAAGGAAAACCTACAGGCAAGAGTTGATTTTGCGGCTTATTATGTAGCCAACGCAAGAGCAAGAGGCATAACCTGCTGCTGGTGGGACAACAACGCCTTTTACGGCTCGGGCGAATGCTTCGGCTTATTTGACCGCAAGACTGTAAGCTGGAAATACCCCGACATCGTTATTGCAATGATGAAATACGCAGAATAACAAAACGCCGCCCGACCGCTTAAAGAAAGCAGTCGGGCGGTTTTTACGCCGCCATTATAACGGCTTTACGGTTTCCTGTCAGCACATAGGTGTGCAGTTGCAGCTGCAAGAGCAGTCGTGTCCGTTATCACAATCATTGTGATTGCAGCATACGAAGAGGATGATAAGAAGGATGATGATCCAGCAGCAGTTATTGCCGTTACCAAAGTTAAATCCACACATAGTAAAAGCTCCTTTATAAAATATGATGTATTTGAAAGCCGCTGCGGATTCGGTGCTTTAAGCCGTGGCTTTCGGCGCCCTGCCGCTTTCTGTCGGCGTTTCATAGTTCATATTATGACGGAGCGGAAATTTGGTTACAGAAATTGCCGCAGGATCAATAAAAATTTTTAAAGAGCCTTAAGTGCATCGACAAGTACAGCTTCAATGTCGGAGGTATTGTCGCACATAAGGAAGTAAGCATAGCTGCCCTCAGTGCCTACGATAGAGGAGTTTGCACGTTCAATGTCGGCAGGGTAGAATGCATCTGTGTCCTGAGCTTTTTTCTGTCTTGCCTCAAGGTCAGCCTTGGCAGCCTCGGGGTCGGCAGCCTTTATAACGATAATTTCGGTAAGGTTTGCGCTCATGGGGCACTGCATAAAGATAGACTGCTCGTAATTTTCGTTATTTTTGTCAAGAGTAAAATAATCGCTGATTATCTGTTCATCGGTAACTTCGGAAAGATAAGGCCACTCGCCCTGAGAAACTGCCGCTTCAATAACGGGGCGGAGAGGATTTTCATTTTCGGAGAACTGGAGCATATCGCTTGCGGAGGGTTCTTCGTTGTCAGCAACATAATCGTTGGAGCTGTCTCCCGTTTCCGAAACGCTGCTTTCGGTTTCGGTCAGATCAACGGAGGTCGATTCCTTTAAGGTAGTGGTCACAGCAGAAGTAGTGGTTTCCGCTGTGTCAGCGTTATCATTTCCGCAGGCAGTCAGAAGTGCGCCGGTAAGGCTGAGAGCGGCTATAAAAGCAATAATTTTTGAGATCTTCATAAAAATAATACCATCCTTTATTAATAGTAGTTTTGCTTATAGGCGATATGTTCCGCCTGTTATTGAATTATAGCATAAAGTACAAATAAATCAACAAAAATTCGTAATTATTAACTAAAACTTCATTATTTGTAACCAAAGCGTAATTATATTATGTGAAAAGGTTACAGCGGTGTTTATTTTTCCACAAAAAAGGGCAGATATACCTCTTTTATCAAATCCAAGTTAAAAAGCGTTATATGTACTTGAAAAAAAGTCTGCACCGTGATATAATTAACCGTACAGACCGTATTATTCCGGCTGAATCTGTTGGTCATCCGCTGTGGGTGTTTACGGCGGCTGAATGAAAGGAAGTTAGAAAAAATGGGCAAAGCTCTCATTATCGGCTGCGGCGGCGTTGCTTCCGTTGCAATTCACAAGTGCTGTCAGAATTCCGAGGTTTTTGAGGATATTATGATAGCTTCAAGAACCAAGTCAAAGTGCGACGCTTTAAAGGAAAAGCTGGATAAAATGTACGGCGGCAAAACGAAGATTTCCACCGCACAGGTAAATGCGGATAACACAGAGGAGCTTGTGGCTCTCATGAAAGCCTATAAGCCGGATGTATGCCTTAACCTTGCGCTGCCTTATCAGGACTTGAAGATAATGGACGCCTGCCTTGAGTGTAAGGTGCATTACATCGATACCGCAAACTATGAGCCTGAGGACACGGCAAAGTTTGAGTACAAGTGGCAGTGGGCATACCGTGAAAAGTTTGAAAAAGCAGGAATAACCGCACTTCTCGGCAGCGGCTTCGATCCGGGCGTAACGGGAGTTTTCTGCGCTTATGCAATGAAGCACTACTTTGACGAGATACATTACATAGATATTCTCGACTGCAACGCCGGCGACCACGGCTATCCCTTCGCAACGAACTTCAACCCCGAAATAAATATCAGAGAGGTCTCCGCAAAAGGCTCCTATATCGAGAACGGCAAGTGGGTGGAAACCGAGCCTATGGAAATAAAGCGTGTTTATAACTTCCCCGAAGTAGGCGAAAAGGATATGTACCTGCTTCACCACGAAGAGCTGGAATCCCTTGCGCTTAATATCAAAGGCATCAAGAGGATACGCTTCTTTATGACCTTTGGACAGAGCTACCTTACCCACCTTAAATGCCTTGAAAACGTGGGTATGACCTCAATTGAACCGATAAACTACAACGGTATGGAAATAGTACCGCTGCAGTTCCTTAAAGCCGTGCTGCCCGACCCTGCTTCGCTTGGTCCCAGAACAAAGGGCAAGACCAATATCGGCTGTATAATGCAGGGCGTAAAGGACGGCAAGCCTGTTAAGTATTACGTTTATAACGTCTGTGTGCATGAGGAATGTTATGCAGAGGTAGGCTCTCAGGCTATTTCCTATACCACAGGAGTTCCTGCAATGATAGGAGCGGAAATGGTAATGACGGGAAAATGGCAGAAGCCGGGGGTTTACAATATAGAAGAATTCGACCCGGATCCCTTTATGGAAGAGCTTAATAAATGGGGCTTGCCCTGGAAAGAAAGCTTTGACCCCGAATTGGTAGATTGACCGCAAACTGCGTGCCCCCACCGCAAAGCGTAACGGGATTCCAAAGGGATAAGTCCCTTTGGCGCAGGTTCTTAGGGGCGCGGAGCCCCTAAGTCGCTCTCCGCAGAGAGCGAAATCCCCAAAAGTCGGGCATAACGCAAAGCTGCGTTAAAAGCGGCAAAGTAATGAATCAAAAGGCGCAATTCACATCAAAAAGCGGAACCAAGTAAAGTGTCGTATGACATAAAACTTGTAAAACCGACTATGTGAATTGCGCCTATTCTTACATATCAAGATAAATTACCCTCGCAACAAATATACGGAGTGAAACGACGTGTATTTGTTGCGACACAGCATATTTTGCCGGTAGTTTTTCGTACAAAATTAGTATTTTTCGCAATCTCTCTGTAGGGGCGCACAGTGTGCGCCTGTGGGTCAGCGCATTTGTCAGATTAATACTAATCTTTAACCAACCTATATACAAGTGAGACAGCTATAACCCAGCCACTCGGCGTCAAGCTCCCTTGCAAGGCACCAAGCCTTGCTGCGGTCGCTCTCCAAGGTAAACGTAGTTACCTCGGTAAACGTGGTTACCTTATTGGCTGTGTTCTATTTGCCGCCTTTGTCTATAGAACGATTAAAGATTAGTATAACAGGTGTTGTTGGTGCAACTACGCTATAGTTTGCCGTGCCGCAGAAAAATGCTCGTCGCTTCGCTCCTAACATTTTACTGTGAGGGGGCTTTGTTGGTGCAACTACGCTATAGTTTGCCGTGTCGCAGAAAAATGCTCGTCGCTTCGCTCCTTACATTTTCCTGCGAGGGGTACTTTGTTTATATGAGATAGAAATAGGCGCAATTCACATAGTCGGTTCCGCAAGTTTTGTGTCATATGACACTTTACTCGGTTCCTCTTCTTGATGTGAATTGCGCCTTTGGGTTTTTTACTTTGCTGTTTTTTTATGCTGCTTTGCATTATGCCCGACTTTAGGGGATTTCGCTCTCTGCGGAGAGCGACAAGGGGCTCCTCGCCCCTTGACCCTCGCCAAAGGGACTCGTCCCTTTGGAATCCCGTTATCGCTTCGCTGTCGGGTCAGCGTATTTGCTTAAAACTCTATGCCGTTTTCCTCGGCTGCCTTGGCTGCTTTCATCATAATAGCACATTCAAGGCGTTTCTTTTCTATCTCACATGAGATCTTATGGGGCGAATGTATATCTCTGTTATAAATGAAGTTATTTGCATTGCATCCGCCGCTGCAATAGAATCTTGCCCAGCACTTCTTACAGTCTTCCTTGGAATAGATATGCGCTCCGGCAAATTCCTTCTTCATTTCATTGTTGAAAGTACCCTCATGGATATTGCCCATTTTGCAGCCTTCCACGCCCACAAACTGGTGGCAGGGATAAATATCTCCCTCAGGCGTTACTGCAACATACTCGTTTCCGCTGCTGCAGCCCCTCAGACGCTTTATTGCGCAGGGTCCCTGGTCAAGGTCAAGCATAAAATGGAAGAAATTGAAGTGCTTGCCCTGCTTATCGTTGATAAGAAGCATCTGCGCAAGACGTTCATACTCGGAGAATATTCTCGGCAGCTCCTTCTGTGTAATGGAATAAGGCATTTCGGGTGCGCTTACCACAGGCTCAACGGAGATCTGGTCGAAGCCGTTGTCGTAAAGGCTGTAAACGTCGTTGGCAAAGTCAAGGTTATACTTTGTAAAGGTTCCTCTTACATAATAATTTTCGTGGTTTCGCTTTTCAACAAGCTCCTTGTACTTAGGCATTATGCGGTCGTAGCAGCCTGTTCCGTCCACACGCTTGCGCACTCTGTCGTTGACTTCTTTGCGTCCGTCAACGGAAAGTACAACGTTGTGCATTTCCTTGTTGATAAAGTCTATCTTATCATCGTCAAGAAGCATACCGTTGGTGGTTATGGTAAAGCGGAAATTCTTGTTGCACTCTTTTTCTCTTGAACGTCCGTATTCCACAAGCTGCTTAACGACGTCGAAATTCATAAGCGGTTCGCCGCCGAAGAAGTCCACTTCAAGGTTTACTCTGTCCTTGGAGTTTTCGATAAGGAAATCCAGTGCCTTTTTGCCCGTTTCAAAGTCCATATGCATACGGCAGCCTGTGCCGTAATCTCCGGTGGAAGCGAAGCAGTATTCGCAGCGCAGGTTGCAGTCCTGTTCGACCAGCAGGCACATAGCCTTTATGGGTGCGGGAACGGAATATTTAGCATATTTTTCGTAATCGTCCTCGGAGAAAAGCACTTCATTCTTGTAAAGCTCAACGACCTCCTGATAGCAGGATTCAATTTCCTCGGGAGCGTAAAAGCGTGACAGCTTTTCAACTACCTTTTCGGGGCACTTGTCCTCAAAAGGGGGAAGAACGTTGTCAAGCATATCGTAAGTAAGCTCGTCCACAAGATGAACTCCGCCGCTGTTCACATCGAGAACTATGTTATATCCGTTAAGTTTGTATTTGTGTATCATAAAAGACCATTGCCCTTTCAGTTTTCAGTAAAATAAAAATCCCAAGCTGTTTGCCTTATGGCAAAAACCGGGATATAAAAACAACAATGCCGCCAAAGACCTGCATAAGCGGAGAAAGCCCGAAAGCTCTCCGCATATTGACAGACCTTATTCAGCTTACTTTTCGCACTTCTGGTTTGCAACTGTGCAGGATGTCTTACAAGCAGACTGGCAGGATGTCTGACATTCGCCGCATCCACCTTTTTTTACTGTGTTCTGTAATTTTCTAGTATTTAATGTTTTAACGTGTTTCATGATTAT
>JALEJQ010000061.1 GCA_022769565.1 Oscillospiraceae bacterium | reverse complement strand
ATAAAGACGGTGGATAGAATACGACCAATCAAGGAAAACGACCGCAGGCAGGCTGCCGCCTGTCAAGGGAGTTTGACGCAGAGTGGGCGTATTATAGCCGCCGTATTTTATCCATAGGTTAAATGGTTATTAGTATTATATTCAATGCAGGTAATGTGTGCGCCGATCTAACTACAACACAAAACAGGATTTAAAAATACATCGCCGCAGGCGATACCTTAATTATTCATTATTCACTATTCATTTTTCATTATTCATTTAGCGCAGCGCCTATAATTCCGAATTCCGCATTCCGAATTCCGAATTTTATTTTGCGGTTAATATCCCTGCCTTTTCATTGTCTTTACAAGGTAAATAAATTCGTCCTTATATACATCACTCTCATAGTCGTGATCCGCAAGAAGCGTAAGCACGCTCTGACAGGTCGCAGTACCCTTATACTCGCTGTTCCTCAGCACAAGTCCAAACTCCGCTACACCTGCCGCAAAGGTCATATTATAGGACATCTTTTCGCTGTAGCTATCCATTGTTACGGGGTATGCAAGCAGCTTGCTTGTGTCGCCGTCAGGTTCCTTATAGCGTATTGAAGCGGTGAGCAGCTCCCCGTTGTTCACGCCCTCTGCGCTGTCCCGGTATTTAAGCTCGGAGGAGGCAAGCTCCATATCGCTGTCGTTCATAACAAGCTCGTAAAGTGCCGTTACGCTGTGTCCTGCGCCTATTTCCCCTGCGTCCTTGGTGTCGTCGCTGAAATCTTCGTCTGCAAGGGCTCTGTTCTCGTAGCCGATAAGGCGGTAGCCCTTGATATATGCAGGGTTAAACTCCACCTGAATCTTAACGTCCTTTGCCGCTGTGAAAAGTGTGCCGCTCATTTCTTCAACAAGCACTCTTTTTGCTTCAAGCTCGCTGTCGATATAGGAGTAGTTGCCGTTGCCGTTATCCGCAAGAGCCTCCATTTTGTTGTCCTTGATGTTGCCCGTGCCGAAGCCCAGGACGGAAAGATAAACTCCCGTTTCACGCTTTTCCTCAACCAGTGCGGTAAGGTCGCTTTCGCTTGAAATGCCAACGTTAAGGTCGCCGTCCGTTGCAAGGATTATCCTATTGTTGCCGCCCTCGATAAAATACTTTTCTGCGATCTTATAAGCGGTGTTTATTCCTGCCGCACCTGCTGTAGAGCCGCCTGCGGTAAGGGAATTTATTGCGTCAAGTATCTTGTTCCTGTCGTTGCCGTCTGCGCCTTCAAGAACTACTGCGTCCTCGCCTGCGTAGGTAACTATGGAAATCCTGTCCTCCGGGCTTAAATTTTCGGTAAGCATTGAAAAGGACTTCTGCACAAGGGGCAGCTTATCTTCGTCATACATTGAGCCGCTTACATCAATAAGAAAAACAAGGTTCATTGCAGGTCTTTCCGAAAGGTCGATGTCCTTTGAATGAAGTCCCACAAGCATCAGCTTTGTGTCGCCGTTCCAGGGACATTCCGAAATTTCCGTTGTAACGGAGAAAGGCTCGCCCTCCTTAGGCTGTGGATAATCGTACTCAAAGTAGTTTATCATTTCTTCGATACGGATAGCCTCCGCAGGAATGTCATAGCCCTCCGTTATCATACGGCGTAGGTTTGTATAGGAAGCTGTGTCAACGTCTATGGAAAAGGTGGAAAGGGGGTTTGAAGCCGTGCTTGTGTAGCCGTTTTCAACGATGTAGTTGTACTCCTCCGTGTTGAAATAATCATCGGTCGGCATTGCATCTGCTTCCCCGTCCGCAAGCCCTTCGGTGCCATACTGTAAAACCCCTGCAGCTGCGGTGGTATATATTGCAATTCCTGCCGCATCTTCTGCAACGGCGTAATTTCCGTTATCATAAGCAGCTTCCGAAAGCGATTTATCTGCCGAGCCGCAGCCTGCAAGCATTCCTGCCGCAAGAAGAACTGCCGTAAAAGAACATACTGTTTTTGTCATTTTATTTGTCATAAAGATCATTCCTTTCATTCTATCCAAGCCCATACAAGCAGCTTGCCAAAGAGCCTGAACTCTGCGCCGTAATATCTTCCGTCATATGTATGGTATCCTACGGAATAGCCTAAGCCGTTGTATATTTCCATTCTGTCGGTGGTCTCACAGCCTGTTGTTATCAAGGGTTTCGTTCCGCAGGGGGAATTTCTCAGCCTTATGCTTTCGGTGCAGATATATCCTGCCGCAATTATTACAAGAAAAGCCGCCGTTATCAACGCTGCTTTCAGCTTTTTAGGCATATATCATTCCTCCCGTATGTTATACTAATCCCTCATTAAAGTGCAGACAAAAAATCGGCACAAAATCCATATATTCAAGATTTTGCTTGATTTTTTTTACACTTTATAATCGGGAATTAGTATTATTCCATTTTTCAATAAGCTCCGAAACGTCCTTTTTATAGGAAAACTTCATTCTGTCGTAAAAGAAATCGTCAACGCCGTTTTTCGGATAGATAAGACTGACGGAAGCCTCGCCGTCAAGGGATCTCCAGCCGTTGTAATAGACCATTCCGCCGTCCTCGGTGAACTCTATCTGGGGTACGCCGTCAAAAACCGTTTCAAGCTCGCCGTCAACGGTTCTGACGGGGATAAGATACTCTCTGTTTTCAAGCATTGGGTACTTGGAACGGCTTGCAACGGTAATTGTTCCGCTTTCTTCAATGCCGCCGTAAACGCCGACTGCGCTTAATTCATAGTAAATGCAGTCCTCACCTGCGTAAACATTGCTTACAACTGCGTCAATGAAGCCTTCCGTCTGAACGAGAATATCCTCCTCGGAGAAATATTCGCCGCCGTTCGGCTCTCCGCTGCAGGAAATGCCGCTGTTAACGCTTTCGGGAAAGCTAAGGTCGTTATAATCAAGAATAACGTCCGCAGCGAGAACCGTTTCTTCGGCGTCGTCACAAGCCTCCTCGGCTTTGTTTTCCGCCGCCGCATATTCGTCCGCATAATAGCTGTCCTCAGCAGCAATATTAGCTGTGTCAGCCTTTGAAATATCGGTATTTTTTACTGCCGCAGGAACGATTATCGCCATAACTGCGCACACCGCCGCAAAAGCAAGACATTTTTTAAGGGTGATGAAACGCCTTTTTTCTGCGGCAAGGCTGCGCTCAGCTTCTGCAATATCTCCGCTCCTTTCCTCAAGACCGCTTTCGATCCTGCTCCACAGAGCCTCTTTGTTCGGTGCGGAACCAACCATCTCATTTTTGTAAAGCTCTTTTATTCTTCTGTCGGTCATTAGTTCCGCACCTCCTTTGCGTATTTTCGGAGCTTGTTCATTGCGCTTTGATACTTCCACGCAACCGTGCCCCGAGGTTTTCCAAGGGTAAGGGCAATGTCCTTAAAGGTCATATCGCCGAACAGCTTAAGGTTAACGATTTCCCGCTCGCCGTCCCCAAGCATTTCAAGCGCCGCTTTTACGGTCATTGAGCCGATAACGGTATTTTCCGTGTCACAGCTGTCGGCAGGCTCACACCTGACGTTATCATCATCTTCATCGTCGATAGTAAGCTGTTCTCTGCCGCTTTTCCGCAGAAGATCCACAGCCATGTTCCGAGCGGCGGCAGCGAGCCAGCGCTTATGCCCTCTTCCGCCCTCGTATGTATCGGCGAGCCTGTTCCACAGCTTCAGAAAAAAATCCGACGTCAGATCTTCCGCATCATGACTGTTTTTCACAACGGAAAGCATAACGGAATAGATAAATTCCATATATTCGTCGTATATTTCCCGAAGCCCGTTTCTGCCGCCCTGCTTTATCAGCAGTATACAGCGTTCAAAACGGCTGTCGGTCATATCGTCATCACCCCTTACATTCTTATATACGTCTGAAAGCAAGTAAATTTATGGTGTCATTTTTTACAAATCAAGCATAATATTTTTGTGCATATTGAAAATTATGCCGCTTTACCTATAATAACACATAATCTGTTAAAATGGAAGAAAAATTTATTTAAGTTTGCAATATTCCCCTGCAAAATAAATAATTGCGATGTTTGCAGCGCTCACAAAATAAATTTTGGGGTACGAAGCCTATAATTCCGAATTGACCTCACCGCCGCAGGCAATGCCTTAATTATTAATTATTCATTCTTCATTATTCATTAATTTTCAGCATTTCCCTTGTAATTTCATAGAATATATTGTATAATTACAATATTGTGTTATTATATTAGCGTGATAAAAATCAATGAGGTGAAATAATTGACTTGGGAAGATATTTTACAGTGTACGGGGGTCATCGCAAAATACCTTATTCCTACCCTTAAGGTGTTCTGCTTTACCCTGCTGTTTTCCATTCCGCTGGGAATGATAGTGGCGCTTATAAAAAAGTGCCCCTTCAAGCCTGTTTCATGGCTTATAAATCTGTACATACTGGTAATGCGCGGAACTCCGCTTATGCTTCAGATAATCATCGTTTACTACGCTATCCCGATGTTACAGAAAACAGGCAGGTTCACGGGCGTGGATATAAGAAGCGACGGCTACCAGTTTACAGCGCTTATTGTTGCATTTGCCCTTAACTACGCCGCATACTTTGCGGAAATTTTCAGAGGCGGCATCGAATCCATACCAAAGGGACAGTACGAAGCCTCCGCAGCCTTGGGAATGACTAAAAGCCAGACCTTTTTCAGAGTTATTCTTCCCCAGGTGGTGAAGCGTATCGTTCCTGCCAGCGCAAACGAGGTCATTACCCTTGTAAAAGACACGTCCCTTGCTTCCACCATCGCCTATATCGAAATTTACCGCAAATCCAAGGAGCTTATGGTAACATACAGCAACCTTATACCGCTTTTTATTGCAGGCGTGTTCTATTTTGTGATGAACGCCGTGCTGACGATGCTTTTCTCGGCTGTGGAAAAGAAGCTTGACTACTACAAATAATAACGGAGGGCGTTATGGCTATACTTGAAGTAAAAAACCTTTCCAAAAACTTCGGCGAGCTGACCGTTTTAAAGGATATTTCCTTTAACGTCGAAAAGGGCGAGGTCGTAGCGATAATCGGACCGTCGGGCAGCGGAAAATCCACACTTCTGCGCTGCATTAACCAGCTTGAAAAAATGAGCGGCGGCAGCGTTAAGGTCTGCGGAATGGACCTTGTAACGGGATATAAAAACGGCAAGCCTGTGTATGCGCCTGCTTCCGTGCTTCGTGAAATAAGGCTTAAAATAGGTCTTGTGTTCCAGAATTTCAATCTTTTTCCGCATATGAACGTTCTCCGCAACGTTACGGAGGCGCCTGTGTGCGTGCTGAAAAAGAGCAAGGAAGAAGCCGAAAGGACCGCAAGGCAGCTTCTTGCCAAAATGGGACTTGAAGCAAAGGCGGAGGCTTACCCCTGTGAGCTTTCCGGCGGTCAGCAGCAGCGTGTTTCCATTGCAAGAGCCCTTGCGCTCAACCCCGAGGTGCTTTTCTTTGACGAGCCTACCTCCGCTCTTGACCCGGAGCTTACGGGAGAGATACTTAAGGTCATAAAGGAGCTTGCAAAGGAAAAAATGACTATGGTGATAGTCACCCACGAAATGGCGTTTGCAAGGGACGTTGCCGACCACGTTATCTTTATGGACGGCGGAGTTATCATTGAAGAAGGCTCCCCCGAACAGGTATTCGGAAACACCCGGAACGAGCGCACCAAGCAGTTCCTGCGGCGCTACAACAATGATTTTGAATCGGAATAAACAAAGTGCGGAGAGTGAAGTTAAACAACATAGCTTCACTCTTCAAATAATTTCTGACGTTGCGCAAATTTGTACATTTTTTTAAAATATTATTGCATTTTATCAAGTAATGTTATACTAATAACCATTTGTTCTATGGATAAAGATGGTGGATAGAATACGACCAATCAGGTAAACTTGTTTACCTTGAAGACGACCGCAGGTAGGCTGGTCTGCCGGTCAGCCCCTCTGTCACTTCGTGACACCTCCCCTCACAGGGGGAGATCACGCCTGTCAAGGGAGTTTGACGCAGAGTTGGGCGTATTATAGCCGCCGTATTTTATCCATAGGTTAAATGGTTATTAGTATTAGTATAAGAAAAGGGCTGCTGCACCGTATTGATGCAGCAGCCCCGATTTTTATTTAAACATTTCCCTTAGCCTATCAAAGAAATTCTTGCGCTTATTGTAGTTTTCGTCCGTAAGACTTCCCTCAAATTCACGGAGCAGATCCTTCTGCTTCTTGGAAAGATTCTTCGGCACCTCAATGGTAACGTGAACATACTGGTCGCCTCTGTCGGAACGGTTTATCTTCTTAACGCCCTTGCCCTTGAAGCGGAAGATCGTGCCGTTCTGAGTACCCTCGGGAACGGTATACTTTACCTTGCCGTCAATGGTGGGAACGGTTATCTCATCGCCGAGAACAGCCTGAGTATAAGTAATGGGAATATCGGTGTGAATATCGTAGCCTTCACGCTCAAATATGGGGTCGGGACGTACTGTAACGTTAACGTGCAGGTCGCCGCTGGGACCGCCGTTTACGCCTGCATGACCCTGACCGCTGACCTGGAGCGTCTGACCGTCGTCAATACCTGCAGGAACAGTGACCTTGATCTTCTTTGGAACGGATATTCTTCCGTTTCCGTGACACTTGGAACAGGGATTGTTGATGACCTTGCCCTTGCCTCCGCACCTTGTACAAGGCTTAGCACTGGAGATCATGCCGAACGGAGTACGCTGAGTGACCTTGACCTGACCTGAGCCGTGACAATCGGGACAGGTCTCTGCGCTTGTGCCTGCAGCTGCGCCGGAACCGCCGCAGTCGGGACATTTTTCCATACGGTTAATAGATACCTCAACTTCCTTGCCGAAGCAGGCGTCCATAAAGTTGATAGTAATATCGGAAGAAATATCCTGTCCTCTTCTTGGAGCGTTGGCATTTGAACGGCTTGAAGAAGAAAATCCGCCGCCGAAAAAGCTGTTGAAAATATCCCCAATGTCCCCCATATCGCCGAAACCGCCGCTGAAGCCACCGCCATAGCCGCCTCCGCCGTAGGACGGATCCACTCCTGCGTGACCGAACTGGTCATATCTTGCCTTTTTATCGGAGTCGGAAAGCACCTCGTAAGCCTCGTTGACTTCCTTGAACTTTTCCTCCGCTTCCTTATTGCCGGGATTAAGGTCGGGGTGATATTTTTTAGCAAGCTGTCTGTATGCCTTTTTTATATCCTCGGCAGAAGCGCTTTTGTCAACGCCGAGGACTTCATAATAATCTCTTTTATCAGCCATGGTGAGCCTCCATACCGGAATTCCTCAAAGCGTATCCGGTTTATTAAACGCCTTAAGGTCAGAGAGTTTCTGACCTTTCAGCGTTGTATGATAATTTTAGTGGTTATTTATCCGGTCAATTATTCTGCGTCCTTGAAATCAGCGTCTACAAAGTCGCTGCCGTTGCCGCTGTCATTGCCGCCGTTCTGAGCTGCGCCTGCGTCCTGCTGAGCCTGAGCTGCAGCGCCTGCTGCCTGGTAAACCTTTGTTGCTATTTCGGAAAATGCCTTCTGGAGCTCCTCGGTCTTAGCCTTGATATCCTCTGTGTTATCGGTCTTTGCAGCTTCCTTGAGGGCATCTATCTTAGGCTGAACAGCTGCCTTGTCTTCTTCGGTTACCTTGTCGCCGAATTCTGTCATAGCCTTTTCACACTGGAATACAAGGTTGTCGGCATTGTTCTTAACGTCAACAGCTTCCTTACGCTTCTTGTCCTCTTCTGCATACTTAGCAGCCTCGTCAACAGCCTTCTGTATGTCCTCCTTGGACATATTGGTGGAAGAAGTAATGGAAATGTGCTGCTCCTTGCCTGTGCCGAGGTCCTTTGCAGATACGTTTACGATGCCGTTTGCGTCAATATCGAATGTAACTTCGATCTGAGGGATTCCTCTGGGAGCAGGAGCAATGCCGTCAAGACGGAACATACCAAGCTGCTTGTTGTCCTTTGCAAATTCACGCTCACCCTGGAGAACGTTGATGTCAACGGCTGTCTGGTTGTCGGCAAAGGTGGAGAATACCTGAGACTTCTTTGTAGGAATGGTGGTATTTCTCTCGATCATCTTTGTGCAGACGCCGCCTGCGGTCTCGATACCGAGGGAAAGAGGTGTAACGTCAAGGAGAAGAAGTCCCGTAACGTCGCCGCCGAGAACACCGCCCTGGAGAGCAGCGCCGAGAGCTACGCACTCATCGGGGTTAATGCCCTTGAAGGGATCCTTGCCGATAAAGTTCTTAACAGCTTCCTGAACTGCAGGGATTCTTGAAGAACCGCCGACCAT
>JALEJQ010000059.1 GCA_022769565.1 Oscillospiraceae bacterium | reverse complement strand
TATGGATAAAGACGGTGGATAGAATACGACCAATCAAGGAAAACGACCGCAGGCAGGCTGCCGCCTGTCAAGGGAGTTTGACGCAGAGTGGGCGTATTATAGCCGCCGTATTTTATCCATAGGTTAAATGGTTATTAGTATAAGTCAACCGGGTATTCTTCCTGTAAGCAGTTCAAGCTCGCCGTTCTTTACCGCTTCGGCATAATCCGAAATGGTATGGAACGGCTTTTTGCTTACAACTCCGCCGCCGAACCATCTGTCGGTGGTATTGTGTGCGTCCGAGCCTGCCGTAACGGGAAGACCGTACCACTGTGCGTAAAGCCTGGCTCTCTCGTTGAATTCTGGGTATAAATGGGAGGCGTTTATTACTTCAACTGCGTCCACAAAATGAGGACAGTGCACCGTTTTTCTGATATATTCATAGTCACGGAAGGGGTGGGCGTGAACGACAAAGCCGCCGCAGCAGCGTGCATATTCAAGAAAATGTGTCAGCTCCATATCAAGAATGTCATCGTTATCAAGAAGCCACTGCTTGTCAAGACCGTAAACAAGGAAATCCGAGCCGCCGTCGCCGTATTCAAAGCCGAAAAATACGTCCAGACCTATTTCATCGCCCCTTGCCTTTGCGTGTTCATAGCCCTTGCAGTAAAGCTCTACACGCTCTTCCCATGGCAGGTCACGGGGAACGCAGGTGTTGCCGTTGAAAAAGTGGTCGGTAACGAAAATTCCCGTGTAACCTTCCGCCTTGTATTTGTCCGCCATTGCCGCAGCTGTCGAATGACCGCAGGCGCTGGCTTCAAGAGTATGCATATGTGTTTCGTATTTATACAATCCTATCATTCCTTTCCGCAAAGTTTTACTATGGCATTTGCGTAAATTTCGGCGTTCAGAAGCAGGCTTTCCGTCCTTATAAATTCGTCTGCGCCGTGCATATGGTTGTCCTCGCCGGGGAATTCCGCACCGAAGGCAACGCCGTTTTCCGTGTCGTGGACGTAGGTACCGCCGCCTATTGCAACGGGATAGCCCTTTTCACCCGTAACGTCCTCGTAAACTTCAAGAAGCGTCTTTACAAAGCTGCTTTCCGCAGGAACATTGTGGGGTTCGGACTTCATATCCGCAGAAAGGGTAATTCCGCAAGCTGATGCCGCCCTTTCCAGCTTGTTTATGATACCTTCGCAGCTTTCGCATACGGGGAATCGTATATCCTGACGGCAGGTAAGAACGCCGTCTTTAAGCTCTGCAACGCTTAAAACCGTTGTGACCGCTCCCGAAATTTCGTCCGAGCATTTTATTCCGCAGGAAAGACCGTCCGTTTCGCCGTAGGGGAACAGCTTTGCAAAGGCTTCAATGTCTTTTATGCCAAGTGCCGCAAGCAGAGCAAGCGTTGCCGTAAGAGCGTTTTTTCCCGTTTCGGGGGTGGAGGCGTGAGCGCTTCTGCCGTTTGCGATTATCGTCAGGCAGCCTTTTTCTTCCGTAAAAGTGAATTTTACGGGCAGAGAAAGTGCGCAGGCTGCGTTTTTTACGGCTTCTTCCGTTATTCCGCTTACGACCGCTTCGGCATTTTCGGGAACGGCGTTTACCGCAAGTCCTGCTTTAATTGATATAAGGCGGTTGTCGGAAATGTGCCGTTCAAGCCGCATTCTGAGCATTCCCTTTTCAATGTTTATAAGGGGATAGGAGCCGTCGGGGGTGAAAAGCAGTGGCGGCAGCGCTTCTTTTTTGCGGTAATATTCAAGGTCGGCGGAGCCGTTTTCCTCGTTTGTGCCGAGAATAAGGCGGATATTTTTATCTATTGGCAGACCAAGCGCCTTTACCGCCTTCATTGCATATAAGGCGGCTATTGCAGGACCTTTGTCGTCTATGGTGCCTCTGCCGAGGAGCTTTCCGTCCTTTTCGGTAAGAGCAAAGGGTGGAACGCTCCAGCCGCTGCCTTCCGGAACAACGTCAAGGTGACAAAGAATGCCCAGATGCTCCGCCTTATCGGGGAAAAAGTTTGCCGTTCCCACATAGTTGTCAAAATTTCTTACGGAAAAGCCTTCCCTTTTGCATATATCAAGTGCAGCGGCAAGTGCCTTTGCAGGATATTTGCCGAAGGGAGCGTTTTCCTCCGCTTCTCCCATTACCGAGGGTATCTCAACAAGAGTGCGCAGGTCGGCGAGCATTTCTTCCTTTGCGCCGTAAATATAATCGTGAATTGCTTGTCTGACGTTCATAACGGGGATCCCTTTCTGTTTATAGATTTGTAAAGGCTGCCCATATAGGACAGCCCTTTGAATTTTAGGCAACACCGCATAATTATTGCCGTACAGATGCGCAGACAGATTTTTCGTCAGATTGTATCAAAACGACGCAGGAATACTTTGTTGTATTTAAGGCAAACGACCGCTTCGCATTAATATCGTTTGCCTTGGAGTTTTGGTGCAATATGACGGAAAATCTGCAAGCAGATGTGCGGCAAAAGCGGCAGCTGTTAATTGTGCGGTGTTGCCTTTATTTGCGTTTTTTCACCTGACGGGGATGTGCGCTTTGCTTTGCTTTTGCAGCTGCAGCGGCTTTACGGCGTTCTGCGGCTATATTGGTGGTGTAGAAGGTGTCGATGTTTGCGTTTGTGCAAAGCTGTATACATATTATTGCGCTGAGAGCGATGGCAACTATATAGAAAACCAGTGTTTCAATATATGTATTGGGTCTAAAGCCTGTTTCAAGGGTAAACTGCACGGCTCCCGGACCTATGAGCAATATGGTATTTACCGCAAAATACACGCAGGACAGCGCCTTCACCGGCTTTGCCTTTATCATCAGGAGAATGGAAAAAGCAGCAGTAGCATAGGATAAATACATAAACAGCTGCGAATCGTTCCAGTTCAGCTTGAAATAGGTTATAACTGCGGTGATAATGCCCATAGCAACCAGCATAACGGTAACGACAAAGCCCTTCTGCGCTCTTTTTATCTTCTGCTCACGCATAAGAGTGTTGTACATTTCAAGGCTGGCTTTTTTGCTGTAGCCCTCGGGACGCTTGTTTATTTCCTTTTCAAGGCGTTCCTTCATGAGCTGCTTTTCTTCTCTGTCAAGACGGGATTTGGCGGTAAGGTCTTCCGCCCTTTTCTGCGTGGGGGCATATTCCGTAGACATTTCCTCAAGCTTAGGCGCATCGCCCATTTCCATGGCAAGGTCATCCATTTCCATCTGCCTGCGGATATTTTCTGCGGTATTTTTCCTTTCGCTGTAGCCCATATCACTGAGCATATCTGCGGAGACCTGCACATCTTCAAGACCTCGGTCGGTAAGCTTGTCTTTCGGTGTTTTCTTATCTGCAAGGCGTTCCTTTTCCTCGGCTTCCCGTGCAAAGTCCGCAAGAGATTTAGCTCGCCTTGTTTCGGCGGAAGGCTCCTCGGTAACGGGCTTCGTATGGTACTGATAATGGGGATTATCTTCGTTTTCGGCAGAATAGAAATTTACATTTCCCTGAGTGTAAGTGTCTTCAAGAGGGTCGTACTCTTCCTCATACTCTTCCTCGGGAGCTTCATAGCCGTCCTCAGGCTCTTCTTCAGCCGTAACTGCGGTATTCTGCTCATTTTCAGCTTTTTTTGCTTCTGATAAGGCTTCAAGGCTGCCCATTTTTGCAAGATCTCTTTCAAATCTGGGTACATAGCCGCTGTTTTCGTTTTCTTCGTTAAGCTCAAGGGGATCGAGGATATCGTTGTTAAGGTCAAGCTCTTTGTCATCCATTATATCATCTCCCGAAAGTCGTAAAAAATACTGTTAGTTATTCCGAAAGCGCAATAGCTTCGGGAAAAATGCTTGAAGAGCTTTCCTGGAGGAACGTTGTGTTTACATAGCCCTGTATGGTTGCGCCGTCAA
The DNA here is from genome assembly GCA_022769565.1 of Oscillospiraceae bacterium. Taxonomy (GTDB): domain Bacteria; phylum Bacillota; class Clostridia; order Oscillospirales; family Ruminococcaceae; genus UMGS363. Next base: position 30,047 of record JALEJQ010000059.1, on the reverse strand, counting down.
GAACGGTGATAGTCGAAGCGGTAATGTTGCCGAGGATAACTGCGTCTGTTTTGAACTCAGCTTTGCCGCCTACGTCAATGTTGCCCTTGACTTTTCCGTTAAGGTCAAGATACTGTGCGGAAATATCTCCCAGAAGAAGGCTGTCCCTGTCTATCTGCACCTGACCCTTGGAGAGAATGTTGCCCTGCATTGAAGCGCCGGACATAACGGAGTTGTTGCACTCTATATCTCCCACGATCTTGCCTGTTACGTTTATATTCTTGGTTATCTTCACATCGCCCTTTACGCTGCCGTCGATATTGATGTTGGCAAAGGAGCGGATATTTCCGTCAATAATAGTGTTTCTTGAAATAACGGTGGTTTCCTCTGTTTCGTAGTAAGGACCGTCAGGCTCTTTTCCTCTGAACTGTGATGAACGGGGAGTGATAGGCGGAGGGGGAGGAGTTGAACCGCCTCCGAAGGGCTGACCCGAACCGTAGGAGCCGCCGAATCTGCTGTCGTATGAGGAGCTGCGCATAGAATCCTCGCCTCTCTGTGCAGCGCCGCTCTGACGGGCATACTGCGAGAACTGGGAAAAAGGACTTCCGCCCTGTTCAGCCTCCGCAACGCCGCTCTTGACCTCAGAGCCGCCGGAAAGAGGAGTTTTATTTGCATATGCGCCTGTGCCGAACTGGGAAGCGTTCTGCTCAGGCTTTATATAAGGACTTTCGTAAGCCGCAGCTTCGGGTGCGGGAGCAGCTGTTTCCGCAGGCTTTTCATCGGCAGCCTGTACAGGTGCAGGTATTTCCGCAGGAGCCGGTTCTTCCGCTTTAACGGCAGTCTCTGCAGGCGAAGCTGTCCTTGCAGGTTCAAGATACTTGTCAAGCTCGGATTTTTTCTTTGTTTCCTTTGAATGGTCGTCTCCAACAAGACCGTCCCTTTTCAGAACTTCCTTGAGCGCCTGATTAAAATTATCCTTAAGGCTCATTTCAATAACTCCTATCTTTATGTATTCAGTCTGTTTCAGTCAACATATGAAAAAGTAATGGGCTTTACCGTATTGTCAAGGGCTTCGAACGAATATCCGTCCGCAAGCAGCGCTTTGATTATGTCCTCAACGGTAGTAACGGTAAGCTGTTTGTCGGCGCTGTCGTGAAGAAGAACGATAGCTCTTCCCGAGGTGTTTTCATTTATGCCGTTAAGAACGTTGTTGTAAATGCTTGTCCATGTGGCGTGGGTGGTAGCGTCCTCGCCGCTGACATTCCAATCGTAGTAAACGAAGCCCCGTCTTGTTACCTCCGCTATTATCTGGGGATAAACGAGCCTGTTGTAGTTGTTGATGCTTCCGCCGGGAAAGCGCATTATCTGCGGCTTTACGCCTGTTGCTTCGTATATTGAGTTGTATGTAGCGTTCATATCTTCAAGGAAGCTTTCGACGCTTGCATACACCTTGTCGTAATCGTGTGAAATGGAATGTATGCCGATAGTATGTCCCTTGTCGGCAACCATTTTCATAAGCTCCTTTGTGCGCTCGCTTCCTCCGCCGCACATAAAGAAGGTGGCTTTTATATCGTATTTATCAAGAATGTTAAGAATGTCAACGGTGTTTTCCGAAGGACCGTCGTCAAAGGTAAGATATATGGTCTTTTCCTTTTCGGTGAATTCCGTGGGCGCTTCGGCGTAAAGGTCGGGATAAAGCAGAGTGTATTCAGCCGCCGTGCTGCCCGAACCCGAACCTGCACTGTCTGCGGTCACGTCAAATTTATCGGGATTTCCTGCAATATATTCTTCTGCGCAGCCGTCAAAAGCGGCACTGTCATTTTCTTTGATAAAATTCAGTATATCCTCCGTTGTGTAGCCGTCCGCCGCCATGCGCAGGTAATACTGTTCAAGGGTAAGGTCTTCGTCTTCCGAAGAAACATCCGTTACAGCTTCGGCGGCGGCGGCAAGCTCCTTGTTCTTCTTAGCTTCCAAGCCGAATCTTATGCCGAAAAAGACGGCAAGAAAGGTTGCCGCCGCAAACCATCCGATAATTACCGTATATATCAGATGCTTAAAAAATTTAACGCTTCCGAAATACATTTTTACGTTCCTCCGCTGAAACCGGCGTCCGTGAGCTGCCCCGGCTCATAAGCTGATATTATATCGCTTTTACCTACTATCTATATAATAATACACCTTTTTTGCCCCAATGTCAACATAAGTTCAGACAAATAATTCCGCTCGCAAGCAATTTTTTTCTTACTGTACGGAAAAAATTGCTCACGGGCGGAAAATATAGGTTGATCTGGAATCAGTATTATACTTCTGCAGCGGAGTTTTCCTTTATTTCTCTGCCGAGAGATACCATATCCTTTTCAAATTCTGCCGTCAGCTTTATGCTCATAGCTTCAAGCACAGCTTCTTCTGCTTCGGCGTACATACCGTTGGCAAAGAATACCTGAGCCAGCACTTCATATGCAAGACCTCGGAACAGATGCAGCTTGCTTTTAGGCTGTACCTTTATCAGAGCGGCGGCGTTTTCGGCTGTTTTGAGCGCTTCGTCGGGGTCACCCGTTTTAAGCAGGGCAAGCGCCTTTACAGCCGTTATGTAAAAGTCGTAATTCAATGCGTTTATGTAGAATTTTCCGCTTTCATAGGCGGCGTTAACGCTGTCGTAGTCACGTTCTGCGGCGGAAACCAGTACAGAAGCGGCGTAATAATATGCCGCAGCGGTGTAATTCCCAGTAGACTGGGCAACGTCAAGAACGCTTATAACGTCTATCCTGTTAAGCTGTTCCTTTGCCCTTGCGGTATTGCCGGAAACAAGTGCTGAGAGGGCAAGCTCCGTGCATACCTGATTTTTTATGTCGCCTCTGCAGTTTGCGGAGAGAATGTCGGTGTAATCCTTGCATATCCCCTTTTCTGCGGCTGTTTTGTCCAGCTTCCTGCGCATTTTTTTAGCCGGCAGCCTGCTCAGAAATGTGCTTATAACGTAAGCAGCAACGGAAAAAACAAGGGAGCCTGAGATAAGAATGGGGATAAATATTTTCATTTCCAGCTTCTGCGTTCCCGATACGGCAAATAACCCGAAAAGGATGTTTACGCTGAAGCCTATGCAGCAGCCTAAGATAAGAAAAATTCCCCACCATACGCTTATGGCTTTTGCAAGCATTATTACCCGTGATTTAAAGCTCATTTCTCCGGCTCCTTCCTTTATGCGCAGAAAATGATGTTATGGGAACCTCTAAAAACCTCCTTCACGGCAAATCCTCTATGAGTTTCGCCATCTGCTGCGTTATCAAAGTAAACGCTGATTAGATTTAATAAATGAAGCGTTTACTTACCTTGCAATACATCCAGTATTACTGCGGTTTGATGCCTTGCAGCTGACGAAACTCATAACGAGGCTTTGCGAATAATACGAAGTATTATTTTGTCTCGGTTTTTAGAGAACCCCTTATGTTACTTTACAAGAGCGGCTTTCATATCTTCGATAAGCTGCTCGATGTCGCTGTCGCTGTATTTTGCGCCGCTCCATATCTCGTGAGCGACCACCGCCTGCCATACAAGCATAGCCATTCCGCCGATAGCCTTTATGCCGTGACTTTCGGCGATCTGCATAAGCTTTGTCTTGTCGGGGTTGTATATAACGTCAAAAACGCAGGCGCAGTGTGAGATAACCTCTTCCGAAACGGGGCAGTTCTCCACCTTCGGGAACATTCCAACGGGAGTTGCGTTGATAAGAAGGTCAAAATCGCCCTCGATCTGTTCTGCATAGATATATCTGAACCGTGCAAGCACATCTTCGCCGCAGCCCTGCTTTTTCAGCTCGGTGACAACAGCTTCGGCTGTGTCCTCAAAGCCTTTGAGAACAACAACGGTAAGGTCTGCGCCGTGGAGGAGCGCTTCAATAGCCATCATTCTGCCTACGCCGCCGCAGCCTATCTGGAGAACTCTGCCGCCCAGCTTTGCGCCGCCTGCTTCAAGGGCTCTGAGGAAGCCGTAGCAGTCGGTGTTGTAGCCGATGTTCTTTCCATCACGGTTCACAACGCAGTTCACCGATTCGTAGCGCTTTGCGGATTCGTCCAGCTCGTCGATATACTTTATTATATCAACTTTGAAGGGGATAGTGATATTATATCCGCCTAAAGAATTAAGGTAATCTGCCTTTTCCCCAAGAGTTTCGGGGGCAAACTCGCATATCTCATATTCAACGCCGCTTTTGCCTTCAAGCTCGAACAGGCGCTTATGTATGGGGGGCGACATTGTGTGTTTGAGAGGATAACCTAAAATTGCATACTTTTCCATTTTAACCATTCCTTTTATTAAATTTGGAATTCGGAATGCGAAATTCGGAATTAATTATGTTCCAAACAATATTTCCTGTGTTAAATTTCCGTAGGGGACGGGTTTCCCGTCCCGTTATAACGATAAATCTGCGGAGCAAAAATAATTCCGCATTCCGAATTCCTAATTCCGAATTACTTTAAAGTTTCAAGTGCCTTTTCAAGAGTTTTTGCGTTCTCAACGTTGACCGCATTAACGCCCTTTAGAGTTTTCTTAACAAGTCCGGTAAGAACCTTGTTGGGGCCAAGCTCGATAAAGTTTTCAAAGCCCTGCTCCTGCATAAGTGCAAGCTCGGAGGTGAACTTAACGGGGGAAACGATGTGCTTTGCCAGCTTTTCGGGCATATTGTCAAAGTCGGGCATTTCCGTGCCGTAAAGGTTGGAGAAGAATGTAACGTTCGGCTTGTTGAAGGTAATGTTCATCTTTTTCAGCTCCGCTTCAAACTCGTCTGCGGCAGGCTGCATAAGCTTTGAGTGGAAAGCGGCGGCAACGTTCAGCTTGATAGTTTTTGCGCCCACTTCCGCAAACTTTGCAACTGCTTCTTCCATAGCCTCCGGCTCACCTGCGATAACAGTCTGAACTGCGGAGTTATAGTTTACGGGAACAACGTAGCCGTTAACGGACGCACAGATGCGCTCAATATCCTCGGGCGCCTGACCCATTACTGCGTACATAACGCCGTGCTGGTTTTCTGCGGCCTTCTGCATTGCGGCAGCTCTTGCCTTTATCACCTTGAAGCCGTCCTCGAAGGAGAGAACGCCCGAAGCCACCATTGCGGCATATTCGCCAAGGGAGTGTCCTGCAACTGCGGAAAATTCCACGCCGTTCTTCTTTACCGCTTCAAATGCGGCAAGAGAGGTCATCATAATTGCAGGCTGGGAAATAACGGTCTGCGCAAGCTCGGTCTCCTCCGCTTCCCATGACTTTGCAGCAAGGTCAAAGCCGAGAATTTCGCTTGCCTTGTCATACATTCCCCTTATTTCGGGGTAAGCATCGCAAAGCTCCTTGCCCATTCCCACATACTGGGAACCCTGACCTGAGAATAAAAATACGTTTTTGCTCATTTTTATATAACTTCCTTTCAGATATTTTACATTGTCTGCCTCTTTTATGCAATAAAAAAATTCCGTCATATTAAATAAAAGCTGAAATTACGGTTGACAAGGCCGAAGAAAAATATTACAATATATAATGTATGGTTTTGTACGGCAAGTGTGAGAAAATTTTTCCTTTTCTTAACGAAAACTGCAAAAAGGCATACAAAAACGTGTGTTTTACCTCTGTTTGCCGGCTGTTATGTCGTAAAATGACAGCTTTAAGACAAGTATAACATATTATTTAAAAAAATTCAATACGGAGGTAAAATATTTTGTTTGGTATTAATATTCTTGGCACAGGCTCATATTCCCCTACATTGAATATCACTAACGATGATATGTCGAAAATAGTTGAAACAAGCGATGAGTGGATCTCCACCCGTACAGGTATAAAGAGCCGTTTCCTCAGCGACGGCGAATCCGCTTGGCAGATGGGCGCAAAGGCTGCGAAAAAGGCTATTGAAGCTGCAGGCATCGACCCTGCGGATATCAGTCTTGTTATCGGCTCAACGGTAACGGGGGATTTCTATACTCCTTCCCTTGCCTGCCTTGTACAGAACGCAGTAGGCGCAGTAAATGCCGCCGCTTTCGACCTTAACGCTGCCTGCTCCGGCTTTGCTTACAGCGTTGACACGGCAAAGCGTTTTCTCCAGACAGACGACAGCCTTAAATATGTGCTGATAGTTTCCTCCGAGGTGCTTTCAAGATTCGTTGACTTTACCGACCGTGCTACCTGCGTTCTTTTCGGCGACGGTGCAGGCGCAGTTGTTATCGAGCGTTCCGAAAAGCTCTATACCAGCTTCCTCGGTTCGGACGGAACAGGAGCGCACTTCCTCTATGCAAAGAGATTCTTCGACCGTCACCCCTTCCGCACCACCGAAGCCGATGATTACGGCGAGGATTTCACAAGCGCTAACCAGTTCCTTTTCCAGGACGGCAAGGAAGTTTACAAGTTCGCTACAAAGGCTCTGCCTTCTGCGGCTTCTGCTGCTGCCGAAAAGATAGGGCTTGACGTTGCAGACATAGATTGGTTCATCCCACACCAGGCAAACGTCCGCATTATTGAAACTGCGGCTAAGAACCTGGGAGTTTCCATGGATAAGTTCATCGTTACTCTCGACAGACATGGCAACACCTCCAGCGCTTCTATCCCCACGGCTCTTGACGAGGCTGTAAGGGACGGCAGAGTAAAGAAGGGTCAGAAGATCTGCCTTGTGGGCTTCGGAGCAGGTCTTACCTACGGCGCAGTTATCTGCGAATATTGATAAAAACTTACTTTATACTATATTAAATAAGCACGGCTTACGAAAGGAAGATGAAAAATGGCTGAAACAGCGATCATTACAGGTTCTTCAAGAGGTATAGGCGCAGCGATAGCTCTCCGCCTTGCAAAGGACGGCTACAACATTGCGCTTAACGACATAAACGAGGGTATGTTTGAAAATAATGATATTGTGGAGCAGATACGCAGCCTTGGTGTTGAGGCGGAGGTATTCTGCGCAGACGTTTCAAAGCATGACCAGTGCGAGGCTATGGTCAAGGCTATCAAGGAGCGTTTCGGCACAATTGACGTTCTTGTTAACAACGCAGGAATCACAAGGGATGGTCTTATGGCAAGAATGCCCGAGGAACAGTACGACCTTGTTATTGCGGTAAATCAGAAAAGCGTATTTAATATGACAAAGTTTGCCGGAAACGTTATGATGCGCCAGAAGCACGGCAAGATCATTAACCTTGCTTCCGTTGCAGGTCTTTACGGCAATCCCGGACAGATAAACTATTCCGCTTCAAAGGGCGCAATTATTGCAATGACAAAGACTGCCGCAAAGGAGCTTGGTTCAAGAGGCATCAACGTCAACGCAGTTGCTCCCGGCTTTATCAAGACGCCTATGACCGACAAGCTTACCGAAGAACAGAAAAATAAAATGCTTGACCTTATCGCAATGAAGCGCTACGGCGAGGTTGAGGAGATCGCAGGCGTGGTTTCCTTCCTTGCTTCAAAGGACGCTTCTTATGTAACGGGTCAGGTAATTGAGATCTCCGGCGGACTTATGATGTAAGAAAAGGAGTGTTCTGATGAGAAGAGTTGTAATTACCGGAATGGGCACAGTTAACCCTCTCGGAAAAAACGTTGAGGAATACTGGTCAAATGTAAAGGCTAACAAAAACGGCTTGTCATTCATCGACCAGTTCGACGCAAGCGATTTTGATGTAAAAGTAGTCGGTGCTGTAAAGAATTTTGACAGCTCGAAATATATTGATAAAAAAGAAGCAAAGAGAATGGACCGCTTCACCCAGTTTGCGGTATGCTCCGCTATGGAGGCTCTCGAAAATGCAGGAAGCGACCTTAAGGATCTTGACCCCATGAGGGTGGGCGTTCTTGTGGGCGTTGGCATCGGCGGACTTAACCTTACCGAAGAAGAGGTAACAAAGTTCAACGCAAAGCCCGACAAGGTATCGGTTTTCTTTATCCCTATGATGATAGGAAATATGGCTGCCGGAACCGTTTCAATGCGCACAGGCTTCAAGGGCGACAACTTCTGCACCACAACAGCCTGCTCCTCCGCTACCCACGCTATCGGCGAGGCTTTCCGCAAGATAAAGGACGGCTACCTTGACGCTGCTCTCTGCGGCGGTGCGGAAGCGTGTATCTCACGCTTTGCTCTCTCCGGCTTCAACAATATGCACGCACTTTCAAGAGCCACCGAGCTTGACAAGGCTTCAACTCCCTTCGACCTTAACCGTCAGGGTTTCGTTCTCGGCGAGGGTTCGGGTATGCTGCTCCTTGAAGAGCTTGAACACGCAAAGGCAAGAGGTGCAAACATCATTGCCGAGATCGCAGGCTACGGTGCAACTGCCGACGCTTACCATATGACAAGTCCCTCTCCTACGGGCGAAGCTGCCGCTTATGCAATGAAGCACGCTTACGAGGAAGCAGGTCTTAAGCCCGAGGAAGTAAACTATATCAACGCACACGGAACCTCCACGGGTCTTAACGATAAATACGAAACAAACGCTATAAAGATTGCTCTGGGCGAGGACGCTGCACGAAAGACCGTTATAAACTCCACAAAGTCTATGACAGGTCACCTTCTCGGTGCTGCAGGTGCTGTTGAAGCTATCGTTACAGCACTTTCCGTAAAGGAAGGCTTTGTTCACAAAACTCTCGGATTTACCACCCCCGACCCCGAGTGTGACCTGGATTATGCCGTTGACGGAAACAGAAGCGTTGACATCAAGGGCGCTCTTTCCAATTCTCTCGGCTTCGGCGGACACAATGCGACTATATGCATTAAGAAATACACGGGTTAAGGAGCAAAAACAAAAATGAGCAATAAAATTTATGACTTTGACCTTGAAACAATTGCCAAGCTTGCAGATATAGTTAAGGAAAAGGATCTTGGAGAAATTACCGTAACAACAGGCGAAAAGAGCATAACCGTTAAGGGCAGAAAGTGTCCTCCGCCTCCTCCAATGGGCGGCGGAATGCCTTTTGTTGCTCCTGCTATGGATCCTATGCCCGCTACCGTTAATGCGGCTGCTCCCAATGCGGCTCCCACGGTGGAAGCACAGGCTGCTTTTACGGGCAACGTTGTAAGATCTCCTATCGTGGGAACGTTTTACGCTGCCGCAAGCCCCGAAAAGCCTCCCTTTGCCGAAGTTGGCAAAAAGGTGAAGAAGGGCGACGTTCTTATGATAATCGAGTCGATGAAGCTGATGAACGAGATACAGAGCGAGTTTGACGGAACAGTTACCCGTATACTTGTAAAGAACGGCGAAGCTGTTGAATTCGACCAGCCTCTTATGGTCATTGAATAAAAGGAGCTTAATGCTATGGCGATAATGAATAAAGAACAGATAATGGAAATAATCCCTCACAGAGACCCCTTCCTTCTTATAGATACGATAGAAGAGCTTGAGCTTGGAAAGAGAGTTGTGGCTACAAAATATATGAGCCCCGACGAATTCTGGTTCAAGGGACATTTCCCCGAATACCCCGTTGTTCCCGGAGTGCTTATGCTTGAAATGTGCGCTCAGGCAGGAGCGGTGGCGCTTCTCGGTCTGCCCGAAAACAAGGGCAAGATAGGCTTTTTCGGCGGAATAAAGGAAGCTAAGTTCCGCAGACAGGTGCGCCCCGGCGACACTCTCCGCATTGAGGTGGAGATAATCAAGGTCAAGGGACCTGTGGGCGTGGGCAAGGCTGTTGCAACGGTAGACGGCGAAAAGGCCGTTTCCGCAGAAATTTCCTTTGCTATCAAGTAATTCCCTCTGAAAGGATCATTACGGTTATGTTTAAAAAGGTTCTTATCGCCAACAGAGGCGAAATTGCAGTCAGGGTCATCCGTGCCTGCCGTGAGCTTGGACTTAAAACGGTTGCGGTATTTTCCACAGCCGACCGCTCCGCTCTCCATGCGCAGATAGCTGACGAGGCTGTCTGCATAGGCGGTGCTGCAACAAAGGACAGCTACCTTAACGAACAGGCTATATTTGCTGCCTGTGAGATAACGGGTGCGGACGCTATACATCCCGGCTTCGGCTTTTTGTCCGAAAATGCTGCCTTTGCAAGAAACTGCGGAAAGTGCGGAATAAACTTTATCGGACCTTCTCCCGAATCAATTGAAATGCTGGGTGACAAGGCTGCGGCAAAATCCGCTATGAAAAGAGCAGGAGTTCCCGTTATTCCCGGCTCGGACGGTGCTGTTAAGTCTATGGAAGAGGCTATACGCCTTGCTAAAGAGGAAATAGGCTTTCCCCTTATGGTAAAGGCTTCGGCAGGCGGCGGCGGACGCGGAATACGCCTTGTTGAGCGCATGGAAGACCTTGAAGCGCAGATAACCGCCGCAAAACAGGAGGCTCTCAGCTTCTTCGGCGATGACAGCGTTTATATGGAGAAATTTATCGTTGACCCCAAGCATATCGAGTTCCAGATACTTGCCGACAAGCAGGGAAATGTGGTTCATCTGGGCGAGCGTGACTGCTCCATGCAGCGCAGGAATCAGAAGGTGCTTGAAGAAACTCCCTCGGTGATAATGACCCCCGAGCTTCGTGAGAAAATGGGCGCTGCAGCTGTTGCCGCAGCTAAGGTGTGCGGCTATTACAACGCAGGAACCATTGAATTTCTCGTTGATGCAGACAATAATTTCTACTTTATGGAAATGAACACCCGTATTCAGGTTGAACACCCCATTACGGAAAATGTTACGGGCATAGATCTTGTTAAAGCGCAGATGAAGATAGCCGCAGGCGAGCCGCTGCCCTTTACACAGAAGGATATTGAGCTTAGGGGACATTCTATCGAGTGCCGCATAAATGCGGAATCTCCCGAGTTCAATTTCAGACCATGCCCGGGCAAGATAACCGCTCTCCATACTCCCGGCGGTCCCGGAATAAGAGTGGACAGCGCAGCTTATCAGGGCTACACAATAACCCCTTACTACGACAGCATGATAGCAAAGCTCATCGTTCACGCTCCCACAAGGGAAGAAGCTTTGATGAAGATGAAGTGGGCGCTTGCGGAATTTATCGTAGAGGGCGTTGATACGAACATAGACTTCCAGCTCGGACTTATAAGAGACCCAGTTTTTGAGTCGGGCAAGTACGATATAGGCTATCTCGGAAGAAAAATGAGCAAGTAAATTTACACAGGGGAGTGGTTGGCTGTGCAGAAATGCCCTCTTTGCGGCGGAACTGTCAGGAATGGCGTGTGTCTTTCCTGCGGTTATGAAATTCCCGATGAAAATACCATTGCCGCACCCTACAACTACGACCCTGATGACTATTATCGACAGGAAGAGCAGCACAGCTCCGATGAAATAGAGGAAATAAGCGCTGTTCCCGGGGCTGCAAGCGGCACGGGCAAGGCGCAAGGCTCTCCCGAATGGTCGGAAATGGACTCCATAGGCATTCCCTCCGCTGAATCTGTGGGTCAGGCGCTTAAAAAGAAGCCTTCCTCGGGCAATGCTGCGGCGGCAAATAACCGTGCTGCGGTGAATATTGCTCCGCCGCCTCCCGTTTACACTCCTCCGGTACAGCCTCAGGAAGAACCCCGGGACGCTTTCAGCATTTTTGTACACGGCTTCGTGGAAGAAGTGAAAAAGCATTGGTGGAAGGCTCTGCTTATATTTTTGGTGCCTGTTTCGGCGATCTTTATGGGTGCGTTTTATATGTGCAAGAGTACAGGCTGGCGCAGATGGCGCTTTCAGAGATACGACCCCGAAAATTTTGATCTAAAGGCTTTCGGGCTGGGAATATTGTATCTTGTTATAGGCTTCGGTCTGCTTTTAAGCGATTGGGATCCATTCGGACTGAGCGCCTGGATAATGTCTTTGCTAAGTGACAGGTAATGTGGGGTGGTGTTTTGGCACAGAATAAATGTCCCCTCTGCGGAAGCAGGGTAATAAACGGCAGTTGCTCCGAATGCGGATATACTCTGCCCGATGAGGCGAGCATTGCCGCTCCTTATAATTATGACCCGTCGGACTATAACATCGGCGACAAATATTCGCCTGCGGAAAGGGAACAAAGCTCAATGCCCGAAATAAGGGCGTATGACAAGCCTGCGGAGGAATATAAAAGACCTGCGCCCGAAATAAAGGTTGGCGACAGGGGCGGTGCTTATCCTGCACAAAATAACAATGCAGGTACTTACAACGCTCCGCAGAATATGGCAGGTACTTATAATGCGCCGCAGAACAATGCAGGTTCTTATAACGCTCCCACGGGGCAGAACACCAACCCTTACGTAAACTTTGACCCAACGAACAACAGGGGTGCACAGAATGGCGGAAGCGGAGGCGGAAAGCTCAGCGGTGCGGCTCTTACCGCACTTATTATTGGTATAATACTTATACTCGTAAATCCTGTACTGGGAATCGTGGGAATAGTTTCGGCTTCTAAAAATTTCAAAAAGACAGGCGACGAGGCGTACAGAATTGCAATGATAATCCTTATCGTTGTTTTTGCGCTGCGATTGATTTTCGCCGGAATAACAGGCGGTTAAGGAAATGACGTTTTTTATCCTTAATAAAGGAGAGTTTAAAATTGCTTGAAGATTTATTTAATGTTGTAAAGACCCGTTTCAATATGTCGGATAACGGAGAAACTGCGGAGAAAACTGCGGATAAAGAGGAAAGGTCCGTTGAGATACCAAAGGATCTTGCTTTCAAGTGTCCAAGGTGTCTTAATATGATAATGACAGATGAACTGGTGAAAAATCTCAAGGTTTGACCCAAGTGCGGCTACCACTCCAGAATTTCCGCAGGAGAACGTCTGAGCATTACCGCCGACAAGGACAGCTTTATTGAATTTGACAAGGATATGACAAGCAAAAACCCCATTGATTTCCCCGGTTACGATGTCAAGCAGGAGGAGCTCAGGGAAAAAACAGGGCTTAAAGACGCTGTTATTACGGGAGAATGCACTATCAGGGGCGAAAGATGCGTTATCGGCATTATGGATTCCCGTTATATGATGGCTTCAATGGGCAGCGTTGTGGGCGAAAAGATAACAAGAGCCTTTGAATACGCAACGGAAAAAAGGCTCCCCGTTATAATGTTCACAGCTTCGGGCGGCGCAAGAATGCAGGAGGGCATAGTTTCCCTTATGCAGATGGCTAAGACAAGCGGCGCTGCGGCAAGACATTCCGAAGCAGGACTGCTGTACATCTCCGTTATGACCGACCCCACAACGGGCGGCGTTACCGCTTCCTTTGCTTCTCTCGGCGATATTATCATTGCCGAACCAAAGGTGGTAATAGGCTTTGCGGGAAGAAGAGTTATCGAGGGAACTATCAAGCAGCGGCTCCCCGACGATTTCCAGACCGCTGAATTTATGCTTGAACACGGCTTTGTCGATATGATAGCGGAAAGAAAGACTATGCGCCGTACTCTTGCGCATATTTTAAAGCTTCACAAAAATCCGGATATACAGGGGGAGGAAAACTGAAATGGAAAAGATAAACGATCTTACCCCTCCCGAAAGGTTGGAGCTTATAAGACATAAGAACCGTCCGACGGTAAGGGATTATATCCCCATGATCTTTGATGAGTTCATTGAAATGCACGGCGACCGTCTTTACGGCGACGACAGAGCCATAATAGGCGGAATAGCAAGTCTGAACGGCATCCCCGTTACCGTTATTGCTGAGGTAAAGGGAAGAAATCTCAACGAAAACAAGGAATCCAACTTTGCAATGCCCCACCCCGAGGGCTACCGCAAGGCGTTAAGGCTTGCAAAACAGGCGGAGAAGTTTCACCGTCCCGTTATCTGCTTTATCGACACTCCCGGTGCTTTCTGCGGAGTTGAAGCGGAAAAAAGAGGTCAGGGCGAGGCTATTGCAAGGAATATTATGGAATTTATGACCCTGCGCACGCCTGTTATATCCGTTGTTCTCGGAGAAGGCGGAAGCGGTGGTGCGCTGGCGCTTGGCGTATGCGATGAGCTGGCTGTGCTGGAGAATTCCATTTACTCCGTAATTTCGCCCAGAGGCTTCGCTTCAATACTCTGGAAGGACGACAGCAGGGAAAAGGAAGCCGCTTCAATAATGAAGATAACCGCCGAGGATATGCTTGAACTTGGCATTGCGGAAAAGATAATTGAGGAACCTTTAGGGGGCGCTCAGAACGATCATAGGCAAACTGCCGAAAATATCTCAGAATTTTTGTATAAAACGCTATGCAAAAAAATGAAGATAGATATTGACGTTTTGCTAAATGAACGATATACTAAGTTTAGAAAAATCGGCGAGTTTGAAGAAGGCTGATTTTGCACTGCGTATAGGGACCAATTTGTCTATCCGAAGTGGTTGTGACGGTTGCTCTTTATATAGATAAAAATTGAACGGAGGAAAACGAAATGGTATTTGATAAGGTTAAGGAGTTAATCGTTGATCAGCTCGACGTAGACGAGGATAAGGTAACACCCGGCGCTAACATTCAGGACGACCTGGGCGCAGACTCTCTCGACGTTGTTGATCTCGTTATGAGCCTTGAAGAGGAATTCGATATCGAAATTCCCGATGAGGCTGTTGAGAACATCAAGACCGTTGGCGATGTTGTTAAGTATATTGAAGATAATCAGTAATTTTTAACGGTAAAAGCGTAAAGGGCGCACGGGCAAGGTTCCGTGCGCTTTTTTGCGTTATAAAAGGCATTTTGTAAAAAAATTGTCGAAACACTTAAAAAGCATACGGTTATGTTTGAATAGCCTATAAATATGGTTAAATTTTGGTCGAATTTAATATTGAAAAAAATGAATAAATGATATATAATTTTTAGTGATAATCTATTTGCATATTTTTTGGTGTTTTGGGAGGACTGTCCGACGCATATGGCGAACAGCTTTTGCCGGGCAACGTAGCTTATGATAAATAAAGGGAAGTTCAGAAAAATAAGGGCTTTGCTTATCATTGCCGGGGTGCTTTCGGTGCTGGCGGCAGTGTATGCTGTGGTGACCTGTTACGAGCTTGTGCCGCTGCCTGAGGTGCTGGCAGCTGTTCCTGCAGTTGTGGGAGCCGGTTTGGCTGTGTTCGGCGCACAGGAGCTGCACAGGGAGCTTGTTTGCCTTGAGGAAACGGAAAAAAGTATATACGGTTTCGCCTTTATCCGTTTCGACAAGCTGAAAAAGACGGCTCTTTTAAGTTCGAATTTCACGGAAGTAACAGGGATAACGGTATCCTCATCCGTTGTTGGAGAGGATGAATATTCAAGTATAATTAAGGAAATGGTCTCCAGCCGTCTTAATTCGGACGAGGACATTTATATGACAAGCATTGCGGATAAGTGGATAAAGGTCTGTTCATCCGGCTTCGGAAATTATGAGTTTATAGAAATTATAGACGTTTCAAAGTATGTTGCCTGCAAAAACGTTATAAGAAGCCTTAAATATTACGATAAATCCACGGGTGTTCTTAGCTCGGACGCTTTCGCTTCACAGGTGAGAAAGTCGTCGGAGATGAACGCAGGCACTCTCGGAGTTATCAACTTTGTTCTCAGCGGCATGGACAGCATTACTTCCTTTGCCGGAAATGCGGCTGCAGAAAAAATTATCTCAAAGGTCGCAGCTTATATCAAGAAATACGAAAATCCCCACAATATTTTTACGGGTAGAACGGCGTCAAACGAGTTCAGTGTTCTTATTACCGAGACCTACGAGGACGGCTGCCGCAAGCTGGCGGATAAGATATGCAGCGGTATACAGGAAATGCTGTCGGGTATGTCCGGCGGTGAAAAGGGCAGCGTAAGGGTATTCTGCGGTTATGCCTGCTTCAGCGGCTCGGACAACGATGTGGGCACTATACTTGCCCATGCGGATTTTGCGGCTTTTGACGCAGAAAACAGCGGCGCTCTTGCTCCCGTTGCTTTCAGCGGAGACGATTACGAGCTTAAAGCACAGGAATTCAGAAAAGTACAGGTATTTGAACAGATAATCGAAAACGGTTATATAGATTACCACTTCCAGCCTATAGTAAACGCACGCACAGGCGAGATATTCGGCTACGAAGCTCTTATGCGTCCCCATACCGTGGACGGCATAAGGCTTTCGCCCCTTGAAGTGCTTGATATAGCCAAGCAGCAGGAAATGCTGTACAAGATAGAGCAGATAACCTTCTCCGGCACAATGAAGATACTCTCGGAAAATCAGGATTTCTTCAGCACGAGAAAAATGTTCATCAACTGTATACCCAATGCGCTTCTGTCCGATGAGGATTTCCTCAAGCTGGCTGACACATATGGCTCGCTGTTTGACAAGATAGTTGTTGAAGTAACGGAGGAAAACCCCGTGTTTGACAGCGCAGTAAAAACTCTGGACGAACGTCTGCGTTCAAGAAGGACGCAGATAGCTCTGGACGACTACGGAACAGGCTATTCAAACGACTCAACCCTCCTTGCGGTGAAGCCCGAGTATATAAAGATAGACCGTTCCATAATAAAGGACATCGACAAGGATGTTCAGAGGCAGCACCTTGTTGCCAATATGGTAGATTTTGCTTCCCAGCATGGTATTATGGCTCTGGGCGAGGGAGTTGAGACCCTTGAAGAGCTTGAAACGGTTATTTCTCTCGGCGTAGACCTTATACAGGGCTATATAACCTGTCGTGCTACCGCTGTTCTTATGCTTGAAATACCTCTTGACATAAAAAATCATATCATAAACTTCAACCTCAAGCACAAGGGCAAGGTAAGCAGGATATACAGGATAACCGAACCCGAAACGGCGGATATTGTGGAGCTTGGACTTGCAGGCTTCAACGAGATATTTATCACCAGCAAGCAGGCTGTGCTCAAGGGCGACCCCGATACCGAGGTCAATATGAAGATAACCTGCGACGCCGAGCCGGAATCAAGGCTCAGACTTGAAAACGTCAATATCGTTTCGGACGACAGCTCTGTTCTGGCATTTGCCAAGGGCAGTGAGGTCAATATGGAGATAGAGGGGCGCAGCACCTTCAAACGGGGCGGCATAAGAGTTCCCGAGGGCGCAAAGCTGTTTGTCAGCGGCGCAGGAAGCCTTGACATAAGCGACAACAAGGTAAGCTCCTTCGGCATAGGCGGAAGCTGTATGCAGAATTTCGGAAAGATAATGCTTGCCTGCGAGGGCGAGATAAATGTCAGCTGCAAGGGTGATAACGTTATCGGAATAGGCGGCGGCATAGGCTCTGCCGATTCCCTTATAAAGATCATCAGCGGCACCGTAAGGGTAAAGGGGGACGGCAAGGACATTGTGGGAATAGGCAGCTTTGCCGGTGATACGTCTGTGTTTATGAATCCCGTGAATGCCGAAATAAACATGGGCGGTGAAAAGGTCATAGGTGTTGGCTCCAGAAGCGGACGGGTAAACATTGACAGTGCCGCAAATATAAACGCTCAGATCTCGGGCGATTCCTGCTGCTGCATCGGAACCTTTGATAAGGGCAGCGGAAATATCGTTATCAACGGC
This sequence comes from Oscillospiraceae bacterium, assembly GCA_022769565.1. GTDB lineage: Bacteria > Bacillota > Clostridia > Oscillospirales > Ruminococcaceae > UMGS363. The sequence goes on along the minus strand of JALEJQ010000059.1, from coordinate 12,705 downwards.
GGAAAGAGCGGCATAGTGGTAAAGGGCAAGAATATTGCCGGAATAGGCGCTTTGGAGGGAAATGTTGATACAACGCTCAATGCAGGTGTTATGGACATTCTCTGCGAGGGCAACTTTGCTACCGGTGTAGGCGATCTCAACGGCTCAGGCTCGGTAAAATGCAGAGGAACATCTCTTAAAGCTATCTGCAAGGCTTCGGAGGAAAATCCTCTGGGCGTTAAGAACGGCAAGGTCTATGTCAGCAGCGGAACCATTGAAACAAGCAATGTAGAGCCGATAGAATGTTATTCCTTTGAGGGCGAAAGACTGGTACAGTTCAGAACGGACGGCAGAGAGCCCTTCCGCCGTACAATGAAGAGCGGAGATTCCACATACCTTTACACCGCTGCGCCTACGGGGAAGGAGTATATGTACGTTTATATCCCCGAGGCTTATGCGGACAAAGAGGCTGAAGCCTGAAAGTAAAAAAATTTTACAGAGCTTTTCTGCAAATATTCTGCGGAAAAGCTCTTTATTTTTGTACAAATTGTAATATTGCAAAAAAAGCTGTAAATACACTTGACAAAACGGATAAATTGTTGTATAATATGTAAAGCTGATTTGCTTTACATTCAATTCTGGAACGGAGGGGTCTTGGTGAACAGTGATAAGGATCTGCGCTTTTCTGTGCTGCTGGATTATTATTCCTGTATGCTTACCGATAAACAGCGTGACGTTATTGATCTTTATTATAACGAGGACTTGTCCCTTTCCGAAATTGCGGAGCATGAAAACATTACAAGACAGGGCGTAAGAGACAGCATTAAGCGGGGAGAGCAGACTATGCTTGAGCTTGAGGAAAAGTTCCGCCTTGCCGAAAGATCTCAGAAATATTACGAGATCATCGAAGAGGTGGGCAAGCTTTCTGCCGATATAAAGGCGGAATGTGCGCACTGCGGCTTCCCTAAGGGGATAGTAAAGCGTGCGGAATACCTTGTGCAGCTCGCCGAGGAAAATAAAGATCTGTTCTGAGCGGTTTTCCGCTTTGTACTTTTGACGGGAGGCTATTATGGCGTTTGAAGGATTATCCGAAAAACTGAACAGCGTGTTTAAACGTCTTAAAAGCAGAGGTAAGCTGACCGAAGCCGACGTTAAAGAGGCTATGAGAGAGGTCAGACTTGCTCTTCTCGAAGCGGACGTAAACTATAAGGTGGTAAAGGACTTCGTTTCAAAGGTAACGGAACGTGCCGTTGGCGAAGATGTGCTTGCAAGCCTTACTCCGGGACAGCAGGTAATAAAGATAGTTAACGAGGAGCTTATCGCTCTTATGGGCGATAACAGCGCAAAGATAAATTTCCCCTCCAAGCCGCCCTGCGTTATTATGATGTGCGGTCTTCAGGGTTCAGGTAAAACAACTCACGCCGCAAAGCTGGCAAAGTATTTCAAGGAGCAGGGCAAAAGACCGCTGCTTGTAGCCTGTGACGTTTACCGTCCTGCGGCTATTGACCAGCTGTCGGTAGTGGCAAAAAAGGCTGATGTAAAGGTCTTTGAAATGGGACAGATAAACCCTGTTACCATTGCAAAGGAAGCTGTTAAACACGCTAAAGACCACGGCAACGATGTGGTTATCCTTGATACGGCAGGACGTCTTCACATTGACGAGGCTCTTATGAACGAGCTGAAGGCAATAAAAGAGGAAACTCAGCCTAACGAGATAATGCTTGTTGTTGACGCAATGACAGGTCAGGACGCTGTTAACGTTGCAAAGGCGTTTGACGATGCTCTCGGCATTAACAGTGTACTTATGTCAAAGCTGGATTCAGATACAAGAGGCGGTGCGGCGCTGTCCGTTCTCGCCGTTACAGGCAAGCCTATAAAGTTTGTGGGCACGGGCGAAAAGCTGGAGGATTTTGAACAGTTCCACCCCGACAGAATGGCATCCAGAATACTCGGTATGGGCGATATGCTTACCCTTATCGAAAGGGCGCAGTCCACATTTGATGAAGAAAACTCCCAGAAGCTGGCTTCAAGGATCAAGGAGAACACCTTTGATATGAACGACCTTCTTGACCAGATGAAGCAGATACAGAAAATGGGTCCTATAAAGCAGATACTTGGTATGCTCCCCGGCGTCGGCAACAAGCTTGACGATGTTGACGTTGACGACAGGCAGGTAAAGAGAGTTGAGGCAATGATACTTTCCATGACACCTGCGGAGAGAGCAAAGCCTTCCATTATAACTCCGCCGAGAAAGCGGCGTATCGCTTCGGGCAGCGGAAATACCGTTGCAGATGTGAACAGGCTGCTCAAACAGTTTGAGGAAATGCAGAAGATGATGAAGCAGCTTGGCATTATGGGCAAAAACGGCAAGGGTAAGAAAAACAGGCTTCGTATGCCCGCAGGTATGATGGGTATGGGTGGTCTGCCTCCCATGAAATAATCTATGAAAGTCTTTTATCTGCTGCTTTTCGGGATATTCGGTGCGGTTTTCGTGCTGCTTGGGATATTGGACGCAGAGTGGTATATGAGATATATTGAAACAAGACCCCTTTTCAGACGTCTTGGAAGAAACGGCGCAAGGGTCATGACAGTAATAGTCGGGGCGCTGCTTGTGCTTTACGGCATAGCGGTGTTTACTGACCTGATTTGAGGAAGTTTTTTTGGTATGACATTTATTTTTGATATGCTTATCGTTCTCGGACTGCTGTTTGCGGTTGAGCCTACGGTCTATCTTGCAGGCAAAAAGTCGGAAGAGAACACGGATTCGGCGCATTACAGCCTGCTGGAGCTTATTTACAGCAGAAATAATGCGGTTAAGATCTCATATGCCGTTTCGGCGGCGCTCCTTATTGCCGCAGCGGCAGTTTCATTTTGCTTCAATGCAGAAATGCTTTGATATATAGGGAACATTGCTTAAGATCTATGAAAAATATATTTTAATCATTGTCCTTTGGAAATTTTATTGGAGGTGAATATAAATGGCAGTTAAAATCAGACTCAGAAGAATGGGCGCTAAGAAGGCTCCTTTCTACAGAATCGTTGTTGCTGATTCCAGATACCCCAGAAATGGTAGATTTATCGAAGAGATCGGTTACTATGATTCCACAAAGGATCCCGTTGTTTTCAGTGTTGATGCTGAAAAGGCTAAGAAGTGGATGGCTAACGGCGCACAGCCTACCGAAACTGTTAAGAAGCTTTTCGACAAGAACGACATCAAGTAAGTTCCTGTTTACGGCTTGTTCATCTTGCGGACTCTGAGGTCGGGCAAAAGCCTTCCTCAGATGTCCATAACGATGTTCTTACAGAAATATCGGGGCAGGGCGGCTTGCTTTGAACCCTGTTAAGGCTTTTTATTGGTGTTATCGTTACCGTGCCGCAGACTTTATTGCTATGCAAGGGTCAAGCGGATTTTTAGAGGGTTTGCCTCTGAGGAAGTGAGGTTTTATATATATGAAAGAACTGCTTATTGCAATTGTAAACGGTCTTGTTGAAGATAAGAGCGCTGTATCCGTTGATATTGACGAGCCTAACGAGGAGGGCGTTATCGTTTATCATCTCCACGTTGCTCCTGACGATATGGGGCGTGTTATCGGCAAGCAGGGCAGAATTGCCAAGGCTATCAGAACCGTTATGCGTGCCGGCGCAGGCAGACAGAATCAGAAGATAATGGTCGAGATAGACTAAAAGACGTAAAAATATAGTATCTAAGGGAATATTGTGTTTTGCTCCGTGTTTTCGGAACGGCACGGTATTCCTTTTTCTTTGACGGGGTGCATTATGAACGAAAATATGAGCACAAGTGAAATGGACAGGGTATCCTCGGCTTATGTGCTTTATGCCAAAAACGCAAAGCTGACAATGAAGCAGCTGAATTTCAAGGGGATGAGCAACATTGTTTCTTTGATTGCGGTACCCTTTGATATATGGGCAATAGTCTTGTGCCTGATCCGGAGGGATTTTTATAAGGCTTTTGGTATTATTCTGCTTGGGGTAGCGGTAGGTCTGGCGGTATACGGAATATTTTATGCTGTCACATATTTAGGGTTAAGAAGCGGCGGCGTGATAGAGCGTACCGAGGGTTACAGCCCTAAGTTTTATGAGGAAACAGAGCGTCTATACAGCGAAAAAAAGCTGATTCCCGTAATTGCAGCGGATTGTTTTTTGCGTAACGGATATGCGGACAGGGCACTTGAAATATTAAGCGGTATCGACAGCGGCGCTTATGCGAAAAATCCCTCAAATGCGCATCTGTATTACGCTTATCTCCTGACGGCGTACTTGCTTAAAGGTGATATGGAAAATGCGCAGAAAACCTATAATAACGGGATTTATTACCTTAAAACATATATGAACAGTCCGGCTTACGGCGACAATGTTTCCCTTGCGCTGGGAATATATGAGTATTACTGCGGACATTATGATACTGCCGCAGGTCTGCTTGATAATGCGCTGCGTATCCTTACGGCTGCAAGAAAGCCGAAAACCCGTATACCGGAGGAAAATTTTATATTCACCGTTTCCTACTGGAAGGCAATGTGCTTTGCTGCTATGGGTAATAAGGCTGCGGCTTGGGATATAATAAATTCCTGCAAAAGCCTTTACAGGTCGGATTATTACGGAAAATGCGCCTCCAAGCTGCTTGAAGATATGGCGGAGGACGAGAAAAGAAAGAACGAGGTAACAAATGAAACAATTTCTTGAAATAGGTAAAATAGTAGCCGTTCAGGGTCTGAAGGGCGAAGTGAGAGTTGAGCCTTGGTGCGATTCCCAGGAATTTTTATGCGAATTTGATGTGCTTTATTTTGACAAGGGCAACACTCCTGTTGAGATACAGAGGGCGCACCCACACAAAAATATCGTGCTTATGAAGATAAAAGGCACCGATACCGTTGAACAGGCGCAGCTTCTGCGGAATAAAATATTATATATGGACAGAAACGACGTTGAGCTTGAAGAGGGCAGCTATTTTGTGCAGGATCTTATCGGACTTGAAGTTTTTGACGCAGACGATGGCACCTGCTACGGAAAAATTAGCGATGTTACCGAAACGGGCGCTAACGACGTTTACCATATAAAGGATAATGACGGTAAAATAAGGCTTATTCCTGCTATACCCGATGTAGTTATTGAAACAAATATTCCTGAGGGTAAAATGCTTATACACAAGCTGGAGGGTCTTTTTGATGAGGATTGACGTTGCGACCCTGTTCCCCGATATGTGTGAAGCGGTGCTGTCCGAAAGCATTATCGGCAGGGCAAGGAAGACGGAAAAGATAGAAGTTCACTGTCACCAGATAAGGGAATACACCCTTGACAAGCACCGCAGAGTGGATGACACACCCTATGGCGGAGGAATGGGAATGGTGATGCAGGCTGACCCTATTTACCGCTGCTTCAATGCCGTTGCCGCAATGGCTGAGGAAAAGCCACACGTTATATATATGTCCCCGAAGGGAGCGGTCTTTACCCAGCAGAAGGCTGTTGAGCTGTCAAAAATGCCAAGGCTGTTCGTGCTGTGCGGACATTACGAGGGTGTTGACCAGCGTGTGCTTGACAGGATAGTTGACGAGGAGATCTCTATCGGCGACTACGTTCTGACCGGCGGCGAGCTGCCTGCAATGGTGATGATAGACGCTGTTGCAAGAATGTGTCCGGGCGTGCTTGCTGCGGACGAATGCTTTGAGGAGGAAAGTCATTTCGGCGGACTTCTTGAATATCCCCACTACACAAAGCCGGAAATATGGGAGGGCGAGGCTGTTCCCCCTGTTCTGCTGACGGGTCACCACAAAAATATAGCCGCTTTCCGCCATGAAAAGGCTGTCGAAATAACCAAAGAGCGACGCCCAGATATGTACCAAAAATATGTCCAAAACATTAAAATGGACAAAAAGTAAACTTTAAACCGATTTTTGATGAAAAGTTTTCGGTTGAAATAACTATAAATTTCGGTGGAAATTTGTTCATAGCTTATAAAATTAGTAATTATAGACAAAGAAAAGCGGCGCAGACTGCTGCGGCTTAATTCAAATAGCAGAATTTTGCTGCAGAGGACGGAATTATAACAAATTTCCGTTGACTATCGTAATTTTCGGGGGTATAATATAAAACATACAGAGAATAGATTGCACAAGGGTGCTTCAAAGAAATGAGTTAGGAGAGAGAATTATGTACGTTAAAGATGTAATGGTTCAGAATCAGGTTGGTCTTCACGCTCGTCCCGCAACCTTCTTTATTCAGAAGGCTAACGAATTCAAATCCTCTATTTGGATTGAAAAGGAAGAAAGACGAGTAAACGCTAAGTCACTTCTCGGCATTCTTTCACTTGGCATTGTTGGCGGCACTCAGATCAGGATCATTGCCGACGGCGCTGACGAAGAAGCTGCTGTTGATGGTCTTATCGATCTTGTTGAAAGCGGTTTCGCTGAGGAAACAAGATAACCCCCTGTTGTCTGACAGTTTTTGCTTATTAAAAGCATCGCATTTTGCGGTGCTTTTTTTATTTTGACGAAATCCCAAAAGTTTTTTGGTCAAGAGCAACAAATTAATAAAAAGTTCACACAAATTTGCACAAAATATGATAAGATATATTGTGTAATAAATGCGCATATAGAAAAAATTTTAGCTTATTGTGCGCTTTTCGGTGATTTTGTTTATATCAAAACGGCGGCAGGGTTTCCCTATATAACTGTGTGCGCTTTTAAAGCGTGAAAATGAAAGGATGACCGGATATATGTCAAATAGATTGTTTCAGGGTTTAATTCATCAGATGAGAGATACAATGGACTGCACTATCGGAGTTGTGGATTCCACCGCTACTATCGTTGCCTGCAGCGAGCTTTCCAAGATCGGAACTACCAACGAATTTGTTTCTCTTGACCTGAGCGATTCACATGACATTTTCGTAAGGGACGGCTATACATACAAGCCGTTCGGCTCCCATATAAAGCCCGATTACGCTGTTTTTGTGGAAGGAACAGACGATAATGCCGCAAAGTATGCAAGCATTATGGCTATTACCCTTTCTTCCATTAAGCAGTATTATGATGAAAAATACGACCGCAGCAACTTTATCAAGAATGTTGTTCTTGACAACATACTTCCCGGAGATATTGTTGTAAAGGCAAGAGAGCTGCACTTCAACAGCGATGTGAGCCGTGTAGTTCTTCTTATAAGGATCATTTCCTCCAACGATGTTTCCGCATTTGACGTTATCCAGAACCTTTTCCCCGACAAGACCAAGGATTTCGTTCTCAATATCACCGAGTCCGACATTGTTCTTGTCAAGGAAGTTAAGAACAACATTGAATCCAAGGATCTTGAAAAGCTTGCACGTTCCATTTCCGATACGCTGTCCAGCGAATTCTATACAAGAGTTACTGTTGGCATAGGAACTGTTGTTGTAGGGGTTAAGGATCTTGCACGTTCCTTTAAGGAAGCACAGGTCGCTCTTGAAGTAGGAAAGGTATTCGACACGGACAAGGTCATCGTTTCCTATGACAATCTTGGTATTGCAAGACTTATCTATCACCTTCCCACAACTCTCTGCGAGACCTTCCTGCAGGAGGTTTTCAAGAAGGGTACTATCGAATCCCTCGACCACGAAACATTGTTCACTATCCAGCGCTTCTTTGAGAACAATCTGAACGTTTCCGAGACCTCAAGAAAGCTGTTTGTACACAGAAATACTCTCGTTTACAGGCTTGAAAAGATAAAGAAGCTGACAGGTCTTGATCTGAGAGAATTTGACCATGCGATAATCTTCAAGATCGCTCTTATGGTAAAGAAATACCTTGCCGCAAATCCCACTAAGTTCTAAGGGCGGAATTTAATAAAAAAATAATGGGGCAGAGAGTTTTTCTGCCCTTTTCTAATCCTTGCGGTATGCGGAGCGCTCCGTCTGCCGCAGTCGAAACCTTATACTGAAACGGCGGTGCAAAATTTGGTTGAACTGAGAAATGTCTCTGTTACATATTCAAACGGTGTTGACGCTCTTAACGACGTCAGCATAAAAATAAAGGACGGCGAATTTGTTTTCGTCGTAGGCAAGTCCGGCGCCGGCAAAAGCACGTTCATAAGGCTTCTGCTGAAGGAGATCGACCCTACAAAGGGACGTATCCAGGTCAACGGCTTCAACCTTTCAAAAATGAAGAAAACAAGGGCGTACAAGCTGAGAAGAACTATCGGCTGCGTTTTCCAGGATTTCAAGCTTATTGAAAATATGGACGTTTACGACAACGTGGCTTTTGTTCTCCGCTGCATTGACGCTCCCAAGAAATATATAAGGAACCGTGTTCCCTACGTTATCGACCTTGTAGGACTTAAAGACAAGGCGCACTGCAAGCCAAGCGAGCTTTCCGGCGGTGAAAAGCAGCGTGCGGCTATTGCAAGAGCCCTTGTTAACGACCCTCAGCTTATTATTGCGGACGAGCCTACGGGAAATCTTGACCCTGCTCTGACCCATGATATTGTAGAGCTTTTACAGGCTATAAACGGCTGCGGCACTACCGTTATAATGGTAACTCACGAGCATGAGATAGTGCAGGAGTTCGGCGGAAGGACAGTTACCATTCAGGACGGACGGGTCGTATTTGACGACATTATTTAAGGCCTGTACGGGGTGAAAGGAATACATATAAATGAAATTAAGCAGTATGAATTACCTGTTTAAACAGGGAATAAGAAATATATGGACAAACAGGATAATGTCCGTTGCCTCTTTCTGCATACTTATGGTATCGCTTCTGCTTATCGGCTTTACGACGCTGTTTATCGCAAATATAAACTCTATCGTGGGCGGTATCGAAAACAAGAACGAGGTAATTATTTTCCTTAATGACGATATTGACGAGGAAAGCATTGAACAGATGGGGGTCAAGCTGGAAAACAGCGAAAATATTTCTTCCGTTACATTCTATTCAAAGGAAGAAGCCTTTGAGGAAATGAAAGCCGGAATGAGCAACGCTGAAGACCTTTTTCAGTATATCGGCGAGGACAGCCCTCTGCCCGATTCCTACCGTGTAAAGGTCAAGGATATCGAGAAAATGAGCGCAACTCTTATGGAAATAAACAAAATGGACGGAATATACACCGTTAAAGCGCCTAACGATTTCGTTAACATACTTAAAGAGCTGAAATCCTTTATTTCCATTATATCGGTCACGATACTTGCGGCGCTTATAATCGTAAGCCTTGTTATCATTTCCAATGCGGAAAGAGCAAGCGTTGAAATGAGAAAGCGTGAGATAGAGATAATGAAATATGTGGGCGCTACCAACTCCTTTGTAAAGATACCTTTCTTTGTTGAGGGTATGTTTATCGGAGTGCTTGCCGGAGCGGTGGCTGCGGCCATAACCATTTTCGGCTATTCCGAGCTTGGCAAGGTGCTTATGCAGGATACCACTCTTTGGGCGGCTTTCGGCGTTTCCGGTCTTATAAACATAAACAGCGTTATGTGGAAGATAATTGTGGGATACATTGCCGCAGGTGCACTTATAAGCGCTGTGGGAACGGTTATGAGTACAAGGAAGTACGTTAAGGTATAAGGTGATCGTATGAAAAAAATAATGCTTTCAGCAGTTCTGAAAAAGCTGACGGCTTTCGTTTCGGCGGCTGCGGTAACGGTGGGAGTGCTTGCTTCAAGCGGCGTTTCGGACACTATGGCGGATACCCAGTCCGAGCTTGAGGCGGAGCAGGCAAGGCTTGCGGAAGAACGCAGCGAAATTGAAGCAACTCTTGCGGAATACACAGGTCAGGCGGACGAAACGGAGCAGTATCTTGCCGAATATGACGAGAAGATGCGTATTCAGGAGGAGCAGATAAAAAACATTGACGAGCAGATAAAGCTGTATCAGGCGGAGATAGACGAGCTTTCCGTCAGTATTGAGGAAGGACAGGCGGAGATCGACGAGGGAATAGAGCAGTTCAGGCTCCGTCTGAGGGCGATGTACATTGCCGGAAACGACAGCTATGCCTCCGTACTTGCAGGCGCAACGGATTTTTACGATATTCTTGCAAGAATGGAGCTTATCGAGCGTGTTTCAAGGCACGATAACGATATGATAGAGGACCTTAAATCCCAGATAGCTGCTCTTGATGCAGATAAAGCGGAGTATGAGGAAAAGGTCGCTTCTCTTGAAAGCAAAAAGGCTCAGGAAGAGAAGCTTTACGAAGAACTGAGAGAGACCTACAACAATCACGCCGAAACAAAGGCCATGCAGGAGGCTCGTATTGCCGACTACAGCCAGCGTTATGATGAGATAGTTGCGGATCAGGCGGAGGTCGAAAAGGCTATTCAGGAAGAGATACGCAGAAAGCAGGAAGAAGCCGAGCGCAGACGTAAGGAAGAAGAGGAACGTAAGCGCAAGGAGGAAGAGGAGCGCAAAAAACAGGCGGAAGCTAACGGCGAGACCTATGTTGAGCAGGATGTAAGCACCTTCACTTCCTACAGCGAAACAGGCTTTATCTGGCCTGTGCCTACCGTGCGCAATATGTCCGACGGCTACGGCAACAGATACATAGTTGAAGAGGGAAGGAACGACTTCCACGGCGGAATAGATATTACAAAGCCCGGCTGCTACGGCGAGCCTATAGTTGCTTCGGCGGCAGGAGAGGTCATTACGGCAGGTGATACGGGCAACGGCTTCGGTTATCACGTTGTTATCGACCACGGAAACTCCATTGCCACACTTTACGCCCACTGTTCAAGCCTTGCGGTCAAGGTGGGGGATATCGTCAAGCAGGGACAGGTGGTAGGCTATATCGGTTCAACAGGCTACGCTTACGGAAACCATTGTCACTTTGAAGTGCGTGTAAACGGTCAGCGTACCGATCCGCTCAATTATGTAAATATCAACAATTGATAAAAACAGGCGGCAAAGGGCAGGGATATGCTGCTGCAATGCCGCCTTTTTATTTGGGAGAGTAACATGAACAAGAAGATTTCATTGGGGATCGCAATAGGTCTTATGGCGCTTGTTGCGGCGGCGACTTTTATTATTACATACAACTATTCTATGAAGGTGTTTAACGCAACGGTGAAAAGCGTTTCCGAAAAGGAAGAGGTGTATACAAGGCTTTCCGAGCTTGACAAGTACGTCAGAGCCAACTATGTGGGGGATATTGACGAGCAGGCGCTTATGGACAGCATTATGGAAGGTTATGTGGACGGTCTGAACGACCGCTATGCTGTTTATTACAATTCCGATGAATACGCCGAGCTGCTCCAGAAGGACGCAGGCGTAAAGATAGGTCTCGGCTTTACATGGGAAAAGGAAGAAAGCGGCTATATCAAGGTTCTGTCCGTTGAAGAAAATTCCTCAGCGGCAAGAGCAGGTATCACCGCAGGGGATATTATCACCGCCGTTAACAACACAGATGTTATTGCATATGAAAACGGTTATGACGAGGCTTCTGCGCTCCTTGCCTGCGCCGAGGGAACAAAGGTGAAGCTGCATATTAAGAGAGCCAACAGCGAGGGCTATTCCGAATTTTTCTCCGTTGACGTTACTTCGGAAAAAACAGAGATAATTTCCGTTAAGGGAAGGCTTATCGACAACGTTGGATATATAAAAATAACCACCTTCAACGAAAAGACCCCCGACCAGCTGAGAAACGTTCTTTCTTCCCTTATAGAAGACGGTGCGGAAGCGCTGGTGTTTGATTTAAGAGGAAATCTGGGCGGACTTATAGAATCTCTCAGCGGAAGCCTTGACTGCATTCTCGGGGACTGCGATGTTGTAACGGCGAAATTCATCGACCATGAGGATGTTGTCGTAAAAACCACCGAAGCGGAGAGGATCATAATGCCTATGGCGGTGCTTGTGAACTCCACAACGGCGTCCTGCTCAGAGCTGTTTGCTTTTGCTCTCAGGGACGAAGCCAACGCTCAGATAGTGGGTACCTCCACCTACGGCAAGGGCGTTATGCAGTACACACATAAGCTGACAGGCGGTTCGGCGGTGCGTGTTACCGTTGCAACGCTCCAGACTAAGAACAGCGGTGATTACAACGGCACGGGCATCAAGCCACAGTTTGAAGTTGCGCTCCCTGCAGAGGTGGATCTTTCCAAACTCAGCGAGGAAGAACAGCTTACCGCAGACACACAGCTTATTAAGGCTATCGAAGTAGTGCAGACGCTTCAGTAAAAGTTCGGTAAAAGAAGATGAGTTTTAATTTGTTCAAGAAAAAAAGTTCCTTTGCCGCTTCTGCCGCCATACTTGCGGAGGAAGGCTTTTCGGACGGATATATAGAAGCGCTCAGGGCGGATACAGAGCCGTTGAAAAAGAAATCTGACATTGCCGAGGGGCAAAGCCTGCTTATAAATGCGCTTATAATAAGGGGAAGGCTGTCGGAGGCTTACGATGTATTCCGCAGGTGTGAAGAGGAAAAGACCCTTGAGCGCCTTGACAAGAGCCTTTACCCCAATCTGCTGCATAACCTTATTTTCAGCCTTTTTATAAGGGATAAATTCAAGGAGGCTGACCGCATATACAAGGAGTACAACCACATCGTTCTTGCGGATTCCTCAAACACTATGAAGCGCAGCCTTGCCATACATGAGTGCATAAACGGACGGTATGAAAATGCGGTAACGGTGCTTGCAAAGCTGCTGGACAGCGGCTGCCGTTTTCTTGACCTTTGCATAGTCAAGACGGTGCTTAAGCTTGATATGTTCGACAGGGCAGCGGAGCTTTCTGCGGATTTTGATTCCTACAAGGACAGGTATGA
>JALEJQ010000058.1 GCA_022769565.1 Oscillospiraceae bacterium | reverse complement strand
GGATAAAGACGGTGGATAGAATACGTCCAATCAAGGAAAACGACCGCAGGCAGGCTGCCGCCTGTCAAGGGAGTTTGACGCAGAGTGGGCGTATTATAGCCGCCGTATTTTATCCATAGGTTAAATGGTTATTAGTATTATTCAGCTATTCCCTAAATTGACACAGACACTTCAATATGATATAATTTTAAGAGAAAAAAGATAACGTAAAAAGAGGGGGAGAAGTAATGCTTTACTTTATTGTAAATCACACCTCTGCAACCGGAAAATGTCGAAATGTGCTGAAAAAAGTAATAGACCGCCTGTCGGAAAAGGGGACAAAATATAAGCTCTATCGGACAAAATATAAAGGTCACGCTTCTGAAATTGCAGAAAAACTCAGTAAGCTTCCCGATGAAAAGATAACGCTCATTGTTATCGGCGGAGATGGAACGATAAATGAGGTTCTGAACGGCATTACAGATTTTGAAAAGGTGCGGCTTGGAATAATCCCTGCAGGTTCGGGAAATGATTTTGCAAGAGAAATAAAAATTGATACGGATATAAATGTGCTTGTGGATAAGCTGACAAATAATCACTTGACCGATAATACAAGGAAAGTGGATCTGGGCAGAGTATTCTTTGAAGATAAAGGTTCAAGGCTCTTTGGGATAAGCTCGGGAGTGGGAATGGACGCTATCGTCTGCAAAGAGGTGACCGGATCAAGGATAAAAAAGCTCCTGAATAAACTTCATCTCGGCAAACTCAGCTACATATTTATGACCGTCTACACTCTGTTTTCTATGGAAACCACCGATATAACCGTTGATTTCGGAAAAGAGAAAAAAACAATAAATGATGTTATCTATTTTGTGGGAATGAATCTTCGGGCAGAAGGCGGCGGAGTACCTATGGCACCGGATGCACTTCCCGATGACGGTAAGCTGTCATTCAGCAGTGCGGCAGGAATACCGAAGTGGAAAACATTTTTATGTCTACCCGTTCTTGTTATGGCAAAGCATATGTGGCTGAAAGGGTTTGACATATATCCAGCAGACTATGCTGTGCTTGAAACCGCAAAGCCGATGATACTTCACGCTGACGGAGAATATCTCGGTCAGTTTACAAAGATAAAATATGAGTGCCTTCCGGGAATGCTGAAGATAATAAACTGAATATTTGAAATTGTCCCAAATATGATATGTTTATTGCAACAAAAACCCTCTGTCATTATTGGCAGAGGGCTTTTGTTGCATATATTAATTTAAAAATTGCCGAGAACCTTTCATTTCCTGTAGATTATAAACCAATTGCTGATTTTGGCTTAACAAAAGTTATTCGCCTGTGTTCGTTTTACTGTCTTTTTGACGCTGAATTTTAAATAATAATTCTCATTATTTCTTCCATGTAACAGGAGAGAATAGCAGAAGCATCGGGAAAAGCTCAAGCCTTCCTGCAAGCATATCGAATATCAGAACGAGCTTGGAAGAGGGTGAGAAAAATGCAAAGTTTGAGGTCGGACCGACAAGCTCAAGTCCGGGACCTATGTTGTTTATCGTTGTTGCAACGGCTGTGAAATTCGTTACCATATCGTAGTCCTCGAAGGAAATACACAGCAGCGAAATTACGAAAACAAGGATAAAGCAGACCATAAAAACATTGACCGAGCGAATTACCTCGTGCTCTATCTCATGGGAATCTATGCGTATTTTTTTCACCTGCTTGGGGTGGATAAGCGTCTGCAGCTCCTTGCCCATGCTCTTGAACAGGATAACTATACGATACACCTTTATACCGCCGCCTGTACTGCCTGCGCAGGCACCGATGAACATCAGCAGGACGAGTATAGTTCGGAATATTTCGGGCCAGAGGTTGAAATCCACAGCTGTAAAGCCTGTTGATGAGATGATGGACGAAACGGTAAATATGGCATTACCGAAGGCTTCCTTTGTTGACGGGAACATCCCGTTGATATTGACGGTAATAATACCCGTAGCAGCTGCGATTATCGTAAGGTAATACCATATCTCGGACATTTTGAATGCGTCCTTGAATTTCTTGCTGAAAATCAGAAAGTAGATGTTGAAATTCAGACTGAACAGTATCATAAAAACTGTCACAATAGCACGGACTGTTTCCGAATATGAAGCCAGTCCGTTATTTTTTACGGAAAATCCGCCTGTGCCTGCTGTTGCGAAGGTAGTATTGAGCGCATCGAAAACGGTCATTCCGCCGAACAGCAGAAGTATAAATTCAATGAGCGACAGAACAAAATATATCGCATAAAGCAGCAGGGCAGTGGTCTTTATCCTGGGTACAAGTTTGCTGACCGACGGACCGGGGCTTTCCGCCTTCATGATGTGCATATTCTGTCCGCCCGAAAGCGGCAGGAACGCCATAATGAATACCAGCACACCCATTCCGCCTATCCAATGAGTGAAGCTTCGCCATATCAGCAGCGACTTGGGAACGGCTTCAACGTCCGACAGGATAGATGCACCCGTTGTCGTAAAGCCCGAAACGGTTTCAAAAAGCGCATCAATGTAATTCGGGATAGCGCCCGAAAAAACGAAGGGCAGTGCGCCGAATGCACTGAGGATTATCCAACTCAGCGACACGATAACATATCCATCACGGGAATGGAGTGTGCTTTCCTTAGGCTTTTTTCGGGTTATCGGCAAGCCTATTGCGGCGCATATTCCCATTGTCAGCAGGATAGACAATATGGTGTTATCCCCGAAAATTATTGCCGCAGCCAATGGAATGATCATGAAAAGCGCCTCAAAATTCAATATCCAGCCGAGGATATATACTATCATAGAAAAATTCATACTCTATATACCTCGTCATTCGAGAATGTCGGAAATATCGTGGGGACGAATGTCGGAAACAACTATGACCGAATCGTTCTTTTCGATAACATCGCTTCCTCGGGGGATAATGACCCTGTTTCCTCTGAGGATAACGGCAACAAGGACATTCGGCTTGAACCGCAGCTCCATCAGAGGCTTTCCAAGGACGGGTGAACTGTCTCTTATTATGAACTCCGCCGCTTCCGCCTTGCCCTTTATGATGCTGTAAACCGTCTGGACATTGCTTCCTATGGTGTTTTTCATTGCACGGACATGGCTGACAATAAGCTCCGAGGTGATATTTTTGGGGTAGATTATCGAATCAAGATCAAGCTGCTTTATAACATCGAAAAAGTCGATACGGTTTATCTTTGTAATAAGCTTTTTGCAGCCCTTTGTCTTTGCGAAAAGGGAAAGCATTACATTTTCTTCATCAAAATTGGTGAGGGCGGCAAAGGAGTTAGCGTTTACAAGTCCTTCTTCAAGCAATGTCTGCTGATCGGCGGCATCTCCGCAGATAACGGTGACATCGGGAAGGGCGGTGCAAAGTTCTTCGCAGCGTTTCGGATCCTTTTCGATGAGTTTCAGGGAGATACCCGTTTTTTTAAGTATTTTGCAGAGATAATAAGCTATTTCTCCGCCGCCCGCGATAATACAGTCCTTTACCTGATTTATCTTGTAGTCTATCTTTCTGAAAAATGCGTTTGCGTTCGCAGGCGATGCGATTATTGAAATTATATCCTTTTCCTCAAACACAAAATCACCGTTAGGAATGTACGCATTATCTCCTCTTTCAACGGTGCATACGAGGACATCGCAGTTGAGCTTTGACATTATCTCCTTGACGGAACAGCCTGTAAGCACGCATTTTTCGGGCAGACGGAACTTCATAAGGTCGATCTTGCCTTTTGCAAACGTATCTATCTTTATTGCAGACGGGAATCTGAGCACACGGGCGATCTCCGCAGCTGCCGCAAATTCGGGATTTATGACCATTGCAAGACCCAGTTCTTCCTTTAGATACGGCGCCTCCGAACTGTACTGAGGATCTCTTACACGGGCAATGGTCTGGCAGTTACCTTCCTTTTTTGCGATAAGGCAGCAGAGCAGATTAAGCTCATCAGATCCTGTAACGGCAATAAGAAGATCGGCTTTTCTGATGCCTGCTTCCTGCTGAACGAGATGGGTTGCACCGTTTCCCGTAACTCCCAGCACATCAAGCCGTGCTGTTAACGTATTTACCTTTGCGGCATCAATGTCGATGACGGTAATGTTATCGCCCTCATCGTTAAGGTGTTCTGCTATCTCACCGCCGACCTTGCCGCAGCCTACAATAATTATATTCAAAACCGAACACACCCCTGATAACAATACATATACTACAAAGTTTATCATTTTTCGCAGATTATGTCAAGCGTCTAAGTGAACGTTTATCAACGGGCGTTCCTACGGCTGTTGCATAACTCAAAAAAGATCCAGCATACTGTCAAGATATATTTCTTCCCTGACCTGCAGCTGATACTCGGGCTTGGTCATATAGTAGAGAAGAAATTCCAGTATCAATGCACTGCCAAGTCCCCGTCCTTCGATCTTGAAATTGGAAAATCCCATGGGCAGATAAACATTCTGTATATCGCTTATACCGATAAATGCAGGATTTTTCATTGCTTTGGAAAACATATAGCCGTTGCTTGCATCGGGGGCTGTGCATCGGTGTTCGGGGCATATCTCTCCAAGATTCCTGCGGCTGACATTTTCGTAACAGCGTTTTCTGCCCTTACAGCCGAAACGGCAGCATTCGTTGCACAAAAACTCCGTTTTGTCTTTCTGTGCGGCGGACAGCGTGTTCAGCTTGTGAAAGCTCTTATTCAGCCTAAAATCCGGTACTATATAAAGGAAATCATCACGTTGTGTTTCATCCCAAAATTGTTGGAAATCCGTCAGAACTTTGGTCGTGGAGGATATAAAATAAAACTCGGGGTAAGTCAGCTTCAGATAGTCCAGCAGCAGCTCCGAGTGGATTATGACGCCGTTTCGGACATTTGTGGTTTTACTGAACAGAGAACAAAGAGCATTACATTTTCTGTCCGAAAGATGTTCTTCTCTCAGCAGTGAGTTGCTGAATGTCAGACGGGAAGAGATATTGTATTCCTGCATAAGTGCAAGGACCTCATTGGGATCGTGATCTCCTGTTCCGACACGGCCTCCGCCCCAGATACAATCTGCCGGAGCGCCGTAAACAGAGCCGATGTCACACCATTCGTAAAAGTATTCTCTGTGTTCACGGAAAAGCGGCAGAAATACCTTATACAATTCATAAAACTCAAACAGACCGGGAAGGTGATAATATGCCGTGTTTTTCATACATACTCTCCGCATCATTATTCTTTCATAAGTATCGTTCTGCATGGGCACAGTCTAATACTAATAACCAATTAACCTATGGACAAATCCGACGTCTATAACACGCCCATTCTGCGTCAAGCTCCCTTGACAGGCGTGATCTCCCACTGTGAGGGGAGGTGTCACGAAGTGACAGAGGGGCTGACCGACAGACCGGCCTGTCTGCGGTCGCTTTCCTTGACCGGACGTATTCTATCCGCCGTCTTTATCCATAGAACAATTGGTTATTAGTATAAAACGCCGGGATGGCTTTATGTCCATACAGTTTTTATAAGCTCATTTTGTTGATACATTATATCACATTTTATATGAGAAATCAACCGATACAAACTATTGCAAATGCCGCTTCTTTCTTTACCCTTAATATACATCAAGCCGTAAAAAAGTTTCATTTTTGAGCAAAAAAATGCCCGTCAGTTTTTTTGACGGGCATTATCGGTTTTATTTCACAAAATTCACTATCATAACTGCTGCGCCGAGTATCGTAAGGATAACGCCCGTCACTCTGTTAAGCACAACGGGGGACGCCTTGTTCGCAAATTTCGCCGCTATCCTTGCCCAGAGAAGTGTGCTGAGGGCGCAGAAGATAAGGCAGGGAATATCGGGTGCTCCGCCTAAGAGGAAGTGGCTTGCCGCTCCGGTAAGCGCAGTAAAGGTCATTACAAACACACTTGTACCCACTGCGGTCTTTAGCTCATAGCCGAGAACGCTTGTCAGCAGCAGAAGCATCATCATTCCGCCGCCGGCGCCTACAAAGCCGCAGATAAAGCCTATGACAGCTCCGCATATGACCGACTGAACGAACCTCTTTTTCGGGCTTGTTTCGGACATACTTTCCTTTGTTGTCATTACCGGTTTAACGATGAATTTTATACCCAGAAGCATTGTCATACACACGGAAAAACTGCCCATTGCGCTGCCGGGAACAAGGCTCGATACCCAGCTTCCCATCATAGTAAAGACAAGTACCGTTATCATCATAACGATCCCGTTTTTTATGTCAAGATTCTTGTTCCTGCCGTATGTATAAGCGGAAACTGCGCTTGCAAGAACGTCGCTGGCAAGGGCGATACCCACCGCCGAGTAAGGCTCCATTCCGAGAAAGGCTATAAGCATAGGGCTTATCACCGCCGCTGCGCTCATTCCTGCAAATCCCGTACCAAGACCTGCGCCTATTCCTGCAATAAAGCAGATAATGAATTTGTAAAGCATCCGATTCTTCCTTTCAATGCCGTTTTTCTATGAAAAACGATAAAACACGGGACTGCCTGACGTTAATGTAAATTGTTAACGCCTGACAGCCCCTTGTTTTGTTTTAAGGCAATACCGCACAAAGATTGTGTGCGGATTGCGCAGTCAGATTTTTCGTCAGATTGTATCAAAACGACGCAGGAATACTTGGTGTATTTCAAGGAGTTTTGGTGCAAGATGGCGGAAAATCTGCAAGCAAGGCGTACACAAAGCCGTTAGGCGGTCTTTGTGCGGTGTTGCTTTATAAAGCGACTAAGCCGATAAGCCGGGTTTTGTCGTGTGCGGAAATCTATCTGGGCGGATCGTCGCCGAACCGCTCAAGCCGTCATTGCAATGCGCCTGCCGAGCAGACAATAACGCATTGTTCCAAAAAGACGTTGCATCGGATAGGGTTTACATAGAGGTAAAATTACTTTTACCTTGGTGAGCTCTTACCTCGCCTTTCCACCCTTACCGGAGAAACTCCGGCGGTATATCTCTGTTGCACTTGCCCTAAGGTCGCCCTCGGCTGCCGTTAACAGCTATCCTGCTCTGTGATGCCCGGACTTTCCTAACGTATGTTTATACGTTCAACCGCATAGCTTACTCGCAAATAGAAATTATATCACATTATCTTCGATTTGTCAAACTTTTTCTGCAATTGCGTCGTTTCTCATTCCGAGGAAATATTCCTTTGCCGTATTACCGTTAACGGGTCTTGCAAAGCGGAAGCCCTGAATGTAGGAAGCGCCTATGCTGTCAACTATCTTTTCCTGCGCTTCGGTCTCAACGCCCTCGGTAAGTATTTTAACGTGCTGATTGATAAACGCCTGGGAGATAAAGGTAAGGATAAAGTATGCCTTTTCCGATTTTTCGGCGCTGCGGACAAGGGATTTGTCAATTTTAAGGTACTCAAAGGGCAGCTCTATCATATTTGAGAGGTTGGAATAGCCCGTGCCGAAATCGTCCATGTAGAATTTTATGCCGATATTGCCAAGGTCGTCCATCATCTTTTTAACGTGCTGGAAATTATCGATGACAACGCTTTCGGTTATCTCTATCCTGAGCTTTTCGGGTGGGATATTGTATTTCTGCACAGTCTCGGTGACTTTTTCGATAATATCGCTGCGCATTATCTGATGTACGGAGAAATTTATGGAAATGGCTTCAAAATCAATTCCTTCCTTAATAAGCTCCGCAATAAAGCGGCAGGATTTGTCAAGCACTATCTCTCCAAGGCGCACTATCAGTCCCATTTCTTCGGCAATCGGTATGAATTCATCGGGGTAAATAGGACCTATTTCCGTTTTGTTCAGACGTATAAGCGCCTCGGCAGTACGGAATTTTCCGCTTGATACCTCGTAAATAGGCTGATAGAAAAGTTCAAAGTTATTTTCCTCAGCATTAAGCTCACGCTTGAGAATGTCTGTGATCTCTTTTTTGCGGTGTATGCGGTCAAGAGTGGTGTCGTCGCAGTAAAAGATGTTGGAGTTCTTGTCCGCCTTTGCCTGCAGTGCGGCGTATTCAAGCAGCTCAATAAGACGGTCGGCACCCGAAGCCTGCTCGGGGCAGTTTACCGCCGCTATGCTTACGCTGTACCTGACGGGGGTGTTGTCAAAGGTATATTCCTTGGCAAGCTCCCTGTCCATTGCGGAAATTATACCGCTCACATCCTCCGCCGATTTTTCGTCAAAGATGAAGATGAATTTGCTGTCGGAATAGCGGAAGCTCGGAATTCTCGGCATAACACCCTCTATATTTACTGCGGCAAGGGTAATAAGCTGCCGCTCCTTCTGCCTGCCAAAGGTCTCCTTAAGCTCCTGAACGTTGTCAACGCCAAGAAGAACGCAGCAGAAACGTGAACCCTTCTGGAACCGCTTGTTAACGGCTTCGATAAAGCTCCTGCTGCCGTAAAAGCCCGTGTCGCTGTCGATGTCAACAATATCTGTGCCGATAAAGAAGAACATAAGGATAAGTGGGCCGAGGGCGGCGGTGCCCGTAAGCAGAACGCTGCTTTTGAAGAACTGCACAAGCATTACCAGTCCCGAAAGTATAGGGAAGAAGGATATAAGTATTTTTACTCTGAACGTTGTTTTTTTGCCGTTTTTCAAGGCGGCGTAAATTATGAGAAGCGCCATGTATATCATGACCGCATAGGTTATTTTGCTCAGTTTTCCCCGTACATAGCCTGTTTCGTCAAAGCTGAACAGCAGCTTTGTGAAGGGAGTAGTAAAAATTATCGCAAGAACGGCGTAAAGA
Source organism: Oscillospiraceae bacterium (assembly GCA_022769565.1). Classification (GTDB taxonomy): domain Bacteria; phylum Bacillota; class Clostridia; order Oscillospirales; family Ruminococcaceae; genus UMGS363. The sequence goes on along the minus strand of JALEJQ010000058.1, from coordinate 12,703 downwards.
GGATAAGCGATCGCCTTTTTAAAGCGTTTTTTCCATAGGGAATCCTCTCTGTCAATGATGTTGAGAAAATATACGGAAAAGATAGCTAAGGTAATTAACAAAAACGCAAAATACAGCATTGTAACGGTATAATTGAGCCATACCGGCACCATGCCGAAATGATTTATGAACACAGCGGAAACTATATTGCAGAGAGAGCTTATGGAAATTGAAAATGCACAGGCTACGAACACTCTTTTTTCATAGTTCCATTTAGCAACGCTCAGCGATACGGCAATTCCTATTATCAGGGATATATACATCGCTATGCACTCGGCGGTAATATTGAACGTCATTCCGTTTCATCTCCTTTGTGCGGCTGCAATGCCGATAAAAGCCTATACTTTTATAAAATTATATCACACAAGGACAAATAATGTCAAGCAAGGCACAAAAATACGGCGCTTTTTTCCGGAAATTTAACTTTTGGCAAACATTATTAAAATAAACAACGGAAAGCGTGAATAATACTAATCCCTCATTAAAATGTAGAAAAAAATCTGTGTAAAATCCATATATGCAAGATTTTGCCCCATTTTTTGTACATTTTATAATCGGAGATTAGTATAAAAACCTCAAAAACGGCAATATTATAATATTTTCGGTATTGACTTTTGAACAGGATTATTGTATAATTACCGCTATAACCACAGGAAAAATAATGCTATTTTTTATAGGAAAGGATATGTTGTTTGTGTCGCTTATAATTCAGTTCGTTTTGTTGGTGGCAGGATTCGTTCTTTTGATAAAAGGTGCTGACTGGTTCGTTGACGGCGCCGCAGGTATTGCGGACAAGCTGGGCATACCGCAGCTTGTTATAGGACTTACCATAGTTGCATTTGGAACAAGCGCACCGGAAGCGGCGGTGAGCATTACCGCAGGTCTGAACGGTACGGCAGGTCTTGCCGTGGGAAACGTTGTGGGCAGCAACATTATGAATATACTGCTTATTCTGGGTATAGCTTCGGTAATTACACCAATACCCGTGCAGAAGTCCACATTCAAGTATGAGATACCCTTTGTTATACTGATAACAGTAATAATGGGCATTCTCGGATATATCGGCGGAGATGTGGGAAGAATTGACGGCGTTATACTCTGGGCGATATTCCTGCTTTTCTTTGTTTACCTTATCAAAATGTCCAAGAGCGGACAAAACGCTATTCTTGCCGAAGAAGAGGAAAGCGGCGGCGAAGCGGTTAAGAAAGAAAAAAAAGTATGGCAGCTTATTTTGTTCACCATAATAGGCATAGCCATGATAGTTGTGGGAAGCAATCTTACTGTAAAGAGCGCAACGGCAATAGCAACGGCGTTCGGTATGAGCGACAGACTTATAGGACTTACAATAGTAGCTTTCGGAACCTCTCTGCCGGAGCTTGTTACCTCGGCAATGGCGGCGAAGAAGGGCAATGCGGATATAGCGATAGGCAATATTGTGGGAAGCAATATTTTCAATATTCTGTTTGTACTGGGAACGACAGCGCTTATCACAGCTGTTCCATTTGAACCGAACTTCTATGCGGATACGATAATCTCGGCACTTGCCGCAGTATTGCTGCTGTTATGTGTAGCAAATAAGGACAGAAAGCTGAAAAGATGGGGCGGCGTGACAATGCTGCTTTGTTATGCAGTATATTTCGTGTATCTGCTGATGTTTTCGGCGGCAGCATAAAACTGCAGCAAGCTTTGTGACCCGACAGCGAAGCGTAACGGGATTCCAAAGGGATTAGTCCCTTTGGCGAGGATTTTTAAGGGCGAGGAGCCCTTAAATCGCTCTCCGCAGAGAGCGAAATTCCCAAAACTAAGGCGCAACGCAAAGCAATGTTAAAACAAGCAAAGTAACAGCAATAACGGCGCAATTCACATAAAAAACCGGAACCGAGTAAAGTGTTGTATAACACAAAACCTGTGGAACCGACTATGTGAATTGCGCCATTTCTAACCAATAAAAACAAAGTACCCCTCGGATAAAAATATACTGAGCAAAGCGAAGTGTATTTTTATCCGACGCAGCAAACTATAGCGCCGTTACCCTCGACAAAGACGTTTGAACCACACAAAAATCATTGACCCACTGTGCGCCCCTACAGAGAAAATGCGTGAATAATTCCTATTTGTACAAAAATATGATTTTGCGTAAAATTTGAAAAAATGTTTTTTCGTTAACAACACATTTGCAAAAGCACCCGTTCAAAATTTTTGGCAATAATATTGTCCTTATAAATCGGCATAATAATTCAGAAAATCTTTTTAAGGAGATACTGAAAAATGCCGGATAGGGAAAATGATAAAGAAATAAAAATACTGTCGCCGGTGAACGGAAAGGCTGTGCCGCTGGACAGCGTTCCCGACCCTGTTTTTGCGGATAAGGTACTGGGCGACGGCTGCGGCGTTATTCCAAGCGACGGTAAGATATACAGCCCTGTGGACGGTACTGTTTCAAGCATCGCCGATACAAAGCACGCTTACGGCTTCACAACGGACGGCGGCGTTGATGTGCTTGTGCATTTCGGACTTGAAACGGTGTCATTGCACGGAGAGGGATTCACCTCCCACGTTAAAGAGGGGGACAAAGTTACGGCAGGTCAGCTTGTTGCGGAAGTTGATATTGAACTGCTTAAAGCGAAAAAGCTGAACACCGTTACTCCTGTTCTTATATGCAGCGGCGGAGAAGGCTTGGAAATAACAGAAAATTTGGGCGAGGTCAAGGCAGGGGAAAGCGTGCTTCTTACGCTGCGCAAGGAAAACGAAGCAGCAGAAGAAGCGCCCCGAAAACTAAAACGGCAGGAGAAAAAGGAAAAGCGCCGCCTTGGTCTGAATTTTGATTTTCTGCAAAAACTGGGCAAGGTGCTTATGGTCGTCATTGCCGTAATGCCTGCCGCAGGTCTTATGATAAGCATCGGCAAGCTCATTTCAATGGCAGGCGGTGATTCGGGATTTCTGCTTTCCGCAGGAAGTATAGCGGAAAATATAGGCTGGGCGGTAATAAACAACCTTAACCTCCTTTTTGCGGCGGCAATAGGCGGCTCGTGGGCAAAGGACAGGGCAGGAGGGGCTTTCGCCGCAGTTATCGCATTTATCCTTATCAACAGCATAACAGGCGCAGTTTTCGGCGTAACGGGGGAAATGCTTGACGACCCTGCAGCCGTTACCCACACCATTTTCGGGCAGGAAATAAGCGTTGACGGCTACTTTATATCCGTTTTAGGCGCTCCTGCACTTAATATGGGCGTTTTTTCGGGCATTATAGCAGGATTTCTGGGCGGTATCGTTTATAACAAGTATTACAACTACCGAAAGCTGCCCGAAGCGCTGTCCTTTTTCAACGGAAAGCGGTTCGTTCCCCTTGTGGTCATACTTTGGTCACTTATAACGGCGCTTGTTTTGTCGGTGGTATGGCCTGTAGTACAGCTTGGAATAAACAGCTTCGGCGTATGGATAGCCGATTCCGCAGACACATCGCCCATTCTTGCGCCCTTTATTTACGGAACGCTTGAAAGGCTGCTGCTGCCCTTCGGACTTCACCATATGCTTACCATACCAATGAACTACACCTCCTTTGGCGGCACCTATACCATACAGACAGGTGCAAACGCAGGAACGCAGGTGTTCGGTCAGGACCCCTTGTGGCTTGCATGGGTGACAGACCTTATCAACTTCAAAAATGCAGGCGATACGGCTTCTTACAATGCTTTGCTTGAAGGCGTTACTCCTGCAAGGTTCAAGGTCGGTCAGATGATAGGCGCAACGGGGCTGCTCCTTGGCGTTGCTCTTGCAATGTACCGCAGAGTGGATGCGGACAAGCGGAGAAATTACCGCTCGATGTTCCTTTCAACGGCGCTGGCGGTGTTCCTTACGGGCGTTACCGAGCCTATTGAGTTTATGTTTATGTTCTGCGCAGTTCCTCTTTATATCGTGTACGCTCTGCTCCAGGGCTGCGCCTTTGCTCTTGCAGGAATATTTGACCTGCGGCTGCACTCCTTCGGAAACATCGAGTTTGCCGCCCGTCTGCCAATGTCGTTTAAGGCAGGACTTGGTGGAGATATTATAAACTTTGTCATTGCAGTAGCCGTGTTTTTCATTATAGGCTATTTTACGGCGTATTTTATGATAGGAAAATTCGGCTACGCCACTCCCGGACGGCTTGGAAACTACAACGACGGAAATTCCGATACAGCGGAGAACGCCGCCCGTGACAGCGCTCTTTCGGGTGACGGTCAGCCCGAGCGCATAATCGCACTTCTGGGCGGACGGGAGAACATCACCCTTGTTGACGCTTGTATGACAAGGCTCAGGGTAACGGTAAAAGACCCCGACCTTGTTGCAGGCGAGGACAAGTGGAAAGCCGAGGGCGCTCTCAGCCTTATGAAAAAGGGAAGCGGCATACAGGCGGTCTACGGTCCGAAAGCCGATGTTCTTAAATCGGATATTAATGACATTTTATAAATTCGGAATTCGGAATGCGTAATTCGGAATTATTATATTGACTATAATTTGATTAATGGTGTGAAAAAACGGGACGGGAAACCCGTCTCCTACAGAGAAATAACATCGCCGCAGGCGATACCATAATTCCACTTTCCACTTTCAACATTGAAAAAACTCCACTCTCCACTCCTCACACTTCAAACTCATAATAATTCCGCATTCCGAATTCCTAATTCCGAATTAAAAAAGGGGGTGTTTTTAATGAAAATTCTTACGATTAATACTCACAGCTTGGTTGAAGAAAATTATAGGGTGAAAACCGAGATATTTATAGATACAGTTTTGCGGGAAAGGCCGTATATAATCGCCTTGCAGGAGGTCAACCAGACCATAGCCGAGCCTGCCGCAGAGGGCGTTTTCGGGGGTTATGTTCCCTGTGGGGATAATGTGACGGTAAGGCGTGACAACCATGCGCTTACGGTCAGTGAAGGTCTGAGGAAACAAGGCTTGGAATACAACTGGACTTGGCTGCCGCTGAAAAAAGGCTACGATAAATTTGACGAGGGAATAGCCATTTTCGGCCTTGAACCTATACTTGAAACATCGGTGATTCAGATAAGCAGGGTGGACGATTATAACGACTGGAAAACGAGAAAAGCCCTTGGCATAAAGTCCCGGGGCGGATGGTTTTATTCCGTGCATACAGGCTGGTGGGGCGATGAGGACGACCCCTTTTCAAAGCAATGGGAGCGGCTTTTTGCAGCTTTGCCGAAGAATGAACGGGTGTGGCTTATGGGTGACTTCAACAACCCTGCGGAAGTAAGGGGAGAGGGCTATGACCTTATGCTTTCCCGAGGCTGGCAGGATTGTTACGCCGCTGCGGAGAAAAAGGACGGCGGCATCACCGTTCCCGGAGCAATTGACGGCTGGAGGGATAAGCCCGACCTGTACAGCGGAATGAGGATAGACCTTATCCTCTGCAATGAAAAGGTGAATATACGCTCCTGCCGCACAGCTTTTGACGGGGTAAACGAGCCTGTTGTTTCCGACCATTTCGGGGTGATAGCGGAAACGGAGTAAAAATACAAAAATTAATTTTCTGTGTAAAAAATGAAAAATAACATTAAACCCCTTGACTTGGAGCTTACTCTAAGTATTACAATATAGTTAAAGGAGGTTTCCCTATGACTATCAAAGAAGTAAGCGAAAAATTCGGCATATCCCAGGATACTCTCCGTTATTACGAAAAAATAGGCGCAATACCGCCCGTTACCCGTACAAAGGGAGGGATAAGGGATTATACCGAGGCGGATATAGGCTGGGTGGAGCTTGCCGTGTGTATGCGCAGCGCAGGTCTGCCTGTGGAGGCTATAACGGAGTACGTCCGTATGTGCCGTGAGGGGGACAGTACCGTTCCGGAAAGGCTGCAGCTGCTTGTTGAACAGAGGAAAGCGCTGCTTGAACAGAAAGCACAGATAGAATCGGCGCTTGACCGTCTTGATTACAAAATTTCACGCTATGAGATAGCTGCAAAGACAGGAATTTTATCGTGGGAATAAATAGGAGGAAAATATTATGTATCTTGAAAAAATAAACAGCCCGTCAGACGTAAAAAAACTCAGCATAGAACAGCTTAAAGTTCTTGCGGAAGAAATGAGAGCGGCGCTTATACAGAAATTAAGCGTTCACGGCGGACATTGCGGTCCCAATCTCGGTATGGTTGAAGCAACTATCGCACTTCACTATGTTTTTGATTCGCCTAAAGACAAGATAGTGTTCGATGTTTCGCACCAGAGCTATTGCCACAAAATGCTTACGGGCAGAAAGGACGCTTTTCTTTACAGCGAGCATTACGACGATGTAACGGGTTACAGCTGCCCCGAAGAAAGCGAACATGACTTCTTTACCGTTGGACACACTTCAACTTCTCTCAGCCTTGCCTGTGGTCTTGCAAAGGCGAGAGACCTTAAAGGCGGAAAGGAAAACATCATTGCAGTTATCGGCGACGGCTCTTTAAGCGGCGGCGAGGCTCTGGAGGGTCTTGACTTCGCAGGAGAAATGACGACAAACTTTATTGCCGTAATAAACGACAACGATATGTCCATTGCTGAAAATCACGGCGGTATGTATAAGAATCTCCGCCTTCTGCGTGATACCGACGGAAAAGCGGAATGTAACCTTTTCAAGGCTATGGGTCTTGATTATGTTTTTGTTAAGGACGGAAACGACATTGAAGCGCTTATAAAAGCCTTTGAGCAGGTCAAGGACAGCGCTGCTCCCGTTGCTGTACATATCGTTACGGAAAAGGGCAAGGGTCTGTCCTTTGCGGAGAAAAACAAGGAGAAGTGGCATTGGGCAGCGCCCTTTGACCCCGAAACAGGCGAACCGAAATATCCGTGGGGCGGAGAGGACTATTCAAGCGTTACCGCAGATTATCTTCTTAAAAAGATGAAAGCGGATAAGAAGGTCTGCGCGATCACTTCCGCAACGCCGACGGTGTTCGGCTTTACCTCGGACAAAAGAGCCGAGGCAGGCGCTCAGTTCATTGATGTAGGTATTGCCGAGGAACACGCAGTTGCTATGGCTTCGGGCATGGCAAAGGGCGGCGCAAAGCCTTTTTACGGCGTTTACAGCACCTTCTTGCAGCGTACCTACGACCAGCTTTCACAGGATCTTTGCATAAACAGCAACCCTGCGGTCATTTCCGTTTTTGCGGCTTCGGTATACGGAATGACAGACGTTACACACCTTGGCATTTATGATATTCCCATGCTTTCAAATATACCCAATATGGTCTATATCGCCCCCACCACAAAGGAAGAATATCTGGCTGTACTTGACTGGGCAATGGAGCAGACGGAGCATCCCGTTGCAATAAGGATCCCCGGCGGCGAAATGGTCTCCGACGGAAAAACGGTCACAAAGGATTTCGGTATATTGAATAAGTACGAGATGACCCGGAGCGGAAGCAAAGTTGCTGTTATTGCACTCGGTACCTTCTATGATATGGGCGTAAAAGCGGCTGAGCTTATTGAGAAAAATACGGGGGTAAAGCCTACTATCATTAATCCTTACTACATTACGGGAATTGATGCGGAAATGCTTGAGAGTCTTAAAAATGAACACGATGTCGTTATAACACTTGAGGACGGCATTCTTGACGGCGGCTTCGGTGAAAAGATCGCCCGTTTCTACGGCGGAACAAAGGTAAAAACGCTGAATTTCGGACTTAAAAAGGAGTTCCTTGACAGATACGACCCGAGCGCCGTGCTAAGAGAAAATCATCTTACGCCGGAACAGATAACGGAGGATGTCTGCAAAGTAATACTAAACACCGTTTAAAATACAGAAAAATCAAGCCGACAATCTTGCATATAGTGGATTTCGGCGCAGATTTTTTCCTGTATTTTATTGATGTTTAGTATAAACACAAAGACCCGACAGTGAAGCTATAAGTTGGAGCTTCACTGTCGGGTCTTTTATTTTGCTTATTTAAGAACAAGCTGATCGTCTGCGCAGTCAACAGTTATTGTCGAATAGGGTTCAAGGTCGTCTGCAATGATCTTCTTTGCTATCATTGTTTCAAGAGAACTCTGGATAAACCTCTTAAGCGGTCTTGCGCCGTAAATGGGGTCGTAGCCGTTGTCTGCGATGTACTCCTTGGCTGCGTCCGTAACTTCCAGCGTTAACTGCTTGCTCTGAAGTCTCTTCTGCAGGCTCTTGAGCATAAGTCCGATAATGGGGAATATCTCCGTCTTTGTCAGCGGCTTGTAGAATACTATCTCGTCAAGACGGTTGAGAAATTCGGGACGGAAGTGGGATTTAAGCAGCTTGTTTACGTTTTCCCTTGCTTCTTCGGAGATCTCGCCGCTGTCATTTATGCCGTCAAGGATATAGTCGGAACCAAGGTTTGAGGTAAGGATGATAATGGTGTTCTTAAAGTCCACCGTTCTGCCCTGTGAATCGGTAACACGTCCATCGTCAAGTATCTGCAGAAGAATGTTGAACACATCGGGGTGAGCCTTTTCAACTTCATCAAAAAGCACTACGGAATAAGGCTTGCGGCGCACCGCTTCGGTAAGCTGACCGCCTTCCTCGTATCCGACATATCCCGGAGGCGCTCCTATGAGACGGCTTACGCTGTGCTTCTCCATATACTCGGTCATATCGATACGGACAATGTTTGTTTCATCGTCAAAAAGACACTGTGCAAGAGCCTTTGCAAGCTCCGTTTTACCAACACCCGTAGGTCCCATAAACAGGAACGAACCCAGGGGTCTGTTGGGGTCCTGTATGCCTGCTCTTGAACGGAGAATTGCTTCGCTTACCTTTGTAACGGCTTCGTCCTGACCTATAACACGCTGATGCAGTATGTTTTCAAGGTTAAGCAGCTTTTCACGCTCGCCCTCCATCAGCTTCGATACGGGGATACCCGTCCAACGTGCAACAACTCTTGCAATTTCCTCGTCGGTAACTCTGTCGTGAAGCAGGCTGTCCGCCTTGTTCTTTTCAGCCTCGTCCTCGGCGGCTTCAAGCTGTTTTTTCAGTTCGGGTATGCGTCCGTAGGTAAGCTCTGCAGCCTTGTTAAGGTCGCCGTTTCTCTGTGCCTGAGCAAGCTCGCCGTTTGCGGTTTCTATCTGTTCACGGAGGGTCTGGAGGTTCTTGATGCTGTTCTTTTCGTTCTCCCAGCGTGCCTTCATTTCGTTGAACTCGGAGCGCATTTCCGCAAGCTCCTTCTGAATCGAAGCAAGTTCTTCACGGGACAGTTTGCTGTCCTCTTTTTTAAGGGCAGTTTCGGCAATTTCCTGCTGCATTATCTTACGGGCAAGGTCGTCCATTTCCGCAGGCATGGAGTCCATTTCCGTGCGGATAAGTGCGCAGGCTTCGTCCACAAGGTCTATTGCCTTATCGGGGAGGAATCTGTCGGTGATATAACGGTTTGAAAGGGTAGCCGCCGTAATAAGTGCGGAATCCTGGATCTTTACGCCGTGGAAAACCTCGTAGCGCTCTTTAAGTCCTCTCAGTATGGAAATAGTGTCCTCAACTGTAGGCTCGTCTGCAGTAACAGGCTGGAAACGACGCTCCAGAGCAGGATCCTTCTCGATATATTTGCGGTATTCGTCAAGTGTGGTAGCACCGATACAATGGAGCTCACCTCTTGCAAGCATAGGCTTGAGCAGGTTGCCTGCGTCCATTGCGCCGTCGGTCTTGCCCGCACCGACAATGGTATGAAGCTCGTCTATAAAGAGGATTATCCTGCCGTCCGACTTCTTTACCTCGTTAAGAACAGCCTTTAAACGCTCCTCAAATTCGCCTCTGAACTTTGCGCCGGAAATAAGGCTGCCCATATCAAGGGAGAATACCGTTCTGTCCTTCAGATTTGCGGGAACGTCCCCTCTTACGATACGCTGTGCAAGTCCTTCAACGATAGCGGTCTTGCCGACGCCCGGTTCACCTATGATAACAGGGTTGTTCTTGGTCTTACGGGAAAGGATACGGATAACGTTTCTTATTTCCGAGTCACGACCGATAACAGGGTCAAGCTTGTTTTTCTTTGCAAGCTCAACAAGATCCTGACCGTACTTTTTAAGAACGTCATAGGTGTCCTCGGGGTTGTCGCTTTGTACACGCTGGTTTCCTCTTACGTTTGAAAGTGCTTTGAGGAAATTGTCCTTGTTTATGGCAAAGGTCTTGAAAACGCCCTGGATATTGTTGTTTGCCGTGTCAAAAAGTGCAAGAACGATATGCTCAACGGACACGAAATCGTCACGCATCTGCTTTGCGGTCTTTTCTGCTTCGTTAAGGCATTTGTCAACAGCCTGTGAGATGTAGACTGTGTTTGCTTCCCGTCCGCTGCCTGTTACCTTTGGGAGAGCGGAAATTTTCTGAAGGAGAACGTTTTTAACGCTTTCGCTGTCAGCTCCTATGCTTTCAAAGAGCTGAGGTATAAGCCCGTTTTCCTGATCCAGAAGGGCATAAAGCAGATGCTCCTGTTCAATGTTCATATTCTGGTATTCGATAGCTGTGCTTTGAGCCGAGTTGATAGCGTCCAAAGATTTTTTTGTGAATTTGTTTGCGTCCATAATAAAAACCTCCTTGAAAATTCATTTTGTCTATTTTAAACGGCAAAAAACTGCCGGATAAAATCAATTTTTATTCTGCGCAATTTGTTTGTTTAAAAAGAACGGGGTCGAAACTGTTGTAAATGCACAAATTTGTACTTTTTTTGCGTTTATTTTTCTACTGTACGCTTTTTTGGTTAAATTGCAATAAGGGGATTTGCGGTATTTAATTAATATATATAAATAAAGTGAAAATTATGTCGCCGGTTTGTCATATTATAAAGCAAAAAGGGGAAATCTGCGATAAAAAACACTTGTTATCCGGCATATTGGGATTTATAATATAGTTGCAGCTGCATTAAGATTGTATAAAGATTTTTCGGAGCAGGTGATCCCGAACCGAAATTTAAAGAGGAGAAAATCATATGAATGTAATAAGAGAAATACGAACTGCAGGGGACAGACTTGTTTACCGTCTTACGGAGGATGAAGCTGACGACGGTGCCCGACGTTACGGCGTAAGCGTTTCAACCACACTTTTCGGAAAGCTTGAAGAAGCGGCGGTGACGGATATTTCCTCCTGCCGCAGTGACGCTGAAAGATTCCTGCTTCTGGCTGCGGATAATTCCGTTCTGCCGTCTACACTTTGCGAAATTGCGGAGGAATATGTTGCCGCCTGTTATACTGTTTAAGAAACAGCTTGTATAAACTAAAGTCAAAATGCTTGACAAAAGCAGATCAGCGTGTTATAATTGTTTATTACGAAACCACTTGTTGTACAAAGGACGTATAGCTATGGATAACTCCGCTTTTAAAACTATTGCCGAGAACCGCAAGGTGCGGCACGAATATTTTATACTCGAAAGCTTCGAAGCAGGCATAGAGCTTGTGGGAACGGAAGTAAAATCCATCCGCAGGGGCGGAGTTAATCTTAAAGACAGCTGGTGCGTCATTGAGGACGGCGAGATGTTCGTAAACGGTATGCACATTTCACCTTACGACCACGGCAACGTGTTCAACAAGGACCCTATGAGAGTCCGCAAGCTGCTTATGCACAAAAAGCAGATAATGCAGCTTATGGGAAAGGTGAAGCAGGAAGGGCTTACGCTCATTCCCGTTTCCATCTATTTCAAGGGTTCTATGGTAAAAGTCCAGGTGGGGCTGTGCAAAGGTAAGAAGCTGCACGATAAGCGCGAGGATATGGCTGCAAGGGCTGCGAAGCGTGATATTGAGCGTGCCGTTAAAGTCAATAACCGCTGAAACGGGGATGTAAAGGCTTCGACGGGGATCTTGAAACATAATAAGCGGGTAGAGATGCGCTAATCTCTTTAAACGGCGCACGTTTTAAAATTAGACGACAACAATAATTTTGAATTAGCAGCTGCTTAATTGCTGCTCGTCTGACCGTTGAGTACCACGGCTTCGGATCAGGCGCCGATTAGTGGTGAACGTTACGGAAAAGCGCCTGCGTTTCCGTAATGTATTGCAGGCTACCAAGTCTTGCTGTGTGTTTGTTCACGGCTTGACGAGGGAACGTTAACAACAAACTACACCCGTAGAAAGTTGTGCGGATAGGTTTTCGGACACGGGTTCGATTCCCGTCATCTCCACCAGAAGAACCCACATACATTTTGTGGTCAAGAGCAAGAGTCTGTGTTTATCGCAGGCTCTTTTTCTTTTACCACAGTTAATAGTATAACTGTAGTTTGTGTATATTTTATGATAATATTATGGATATATAGTAAAAATTAGCACTCTTTGATTTGGAGTGCTAATTTTTTAACTTTCGTGGAGATAGTTTGTTAGCTCGTTATAATTTATTGCTAAAACGGGATAACGGTTATCCTTCTGCACGTTCATATTAATAATAATAACCATTTAACCTAACATTAGCTCATACTATATTCCCAAGATCGCTCCGGACAACTTTCTTGACAATAAAAGCTTTTACAACTATAATTATTTTTAACATCTGTATATTTTCCAACCGACCGAATATACAAATCTTGAAAGGAGAGTATGATTTAGGCTTAATACTAATAACCAATTAACCTATGGACAAATCCGACGTCTATAATACGCCCATTCTGCGTCAAGCTCCCTTGACAGGCGTGATCTCCCCCTGTGAGGGGAGGTGTCACGAAGTGACAGAGGGGCTGACCGACAGACCAGCC
>JALEJQ010000040.1 GCA_022769565.1 Oscillospiraceae bacterium | reverse complement strand
GCTACAAAGACATCTACAGCTGAACGTGTTAAGGCTGGCACAGATATGAACGCTCTTCGTATCGTTCCTTACGCTAACCCATTCAGAACATATCCTCTTGCTAACGACTATGAGAAGTTCAAGAAGCTCGTTGAAGAAAAGGACGTTGCTTGCTACATCATCAACACAGGCGACTTCATGGGCAAGAAGGTAAAGCCTGCTGATACTCTCGGAATCCTCGAGACTATCGTTGAAGGCAAGGCTAAATTCGAAAAGTGGGGTCCTTTCGAGGATATTGAGATCATGCCTTGGGGCGACTTCAACGTTGACCTTAACGATAAGGACTACACTGAACAGCTTAAGAACGCTATGCAGAATCGTCTTAACAGCGTTGAAAAGTTTGCAACCGACAAGGGCGGCTACGACAAGCTCCCCGACGATGCTGTTGCAGCTATCAAGAAGGTTGTTGACGAAGCAGCTTCCCTCTAATTTCTAAAACCAATATACGTTTTATCCGCCGTATGTTTTTCATGCGGCGGATTTTTTTAGAAATTTTTTTATCCCTGCAAAAAAACGGGCTTTTGGACCGTATTACTTATGAAAGCAAAAAGAAAGGACGGGGTAATTTTGACAGACTGCAACAGAACAGCGCTTGAAAAGGATATTGAAGCCTATTCCGATACCATTCTGCGCATAGCCGTTCAGAACACAAAGAATTATCACGACGCCGAGGACGTTGTTCAGGAGGTTTTCATAAGGCTTATGAATAATTATGACGGGTTTGAAAGCGGCGAGCATAAAAAGGCGTGGCTTATAAGGGTGACGATAAATTTATGCAGGGATATAAACCGTTCAAGGCGTTTCAAGGGCTTGGAACCGCTGGAAGACTACCCCTGTTTTTACGGCGATGAACTGAAAAACTGCGAAATCATCGAAATGATAAGAAATCTGCCGGAAAACAGGAGAAATGCAGTATATCTGTTTTACTTTGAAGGGTATTCCATAAACGAAATTGCCGAAATAACAGGCAGAAATGCAAAAAGCGTAGGCTCCGACCTGCACCGTGCAAGAAAACAGCTTAAACTTGAAATGGAGGACTAACGTTATGAACAAAAAGGACATTAAACAGGCATATGGCTGCATTAACGCTCCCTCCGAGCTTAAGGAACGCATTAAAATTTCCTGCACGGAAAGCAGAATGACCAGAATAACGCCGTCGAACGGTTCAAAAGCGCTGCGCAGGGTCATACCCGTTATTGCGGCTGCGGCTGTTATTGTTATTGCAGGAATAGGTGTGACGCTGCGTTCCTCTGAGGAAGAGATGATAATTTCAACGGATAATGAGGCTGAAAGCGTTGTTGACTCTTCCGAGTTGACCTTGCCCTTTACCTCGGTAAGCGAAGCCGAAAGTACCGTTCAGACGGAAACGGAGGGCGTTGTTCCCGAAAAAGAAAATGACGGAGTTACCGACAGCATTGGAAACACCGTACTTGTTTCAATAAACGTTGTTGACAAGGACGGAAACGGTATCCCCAATCTGCAGGTCGTATATATGCCCGAAGATACATCGGAAGAACTTAATGCAAGCTCAAAGGGCGGAAATACGGGCGGAATAAGAATTACAGACGGCAATCCCGTTCAGAGAAGCATAGCCTGCGGAAATTATATTTTCAGCGTTTTTGACCGTATGGCAAACGACACGGGAACTTCCAGCCTCAGAAATGCAATGGACTTTAATGTGACCATTGACGAAAACACTGCGGAAATTGAACTTGTATGGGAACACCCCACCCCTGCGGAGCTTAACGCCGAGGACGACAGCAATTACATTATAACTTTATTTGACGACAACCGAGGTTATCTGGAGGGTTACAATGTTATCCTTACGCCTGTTGTTTATCCCTACAACTACCCCGACGGATTCACGGACGTTTTCGGAGGCTATGTTCTTTCCCGTACCGACAAGGAAGGCAGGGCTTACTGGCATTGTCCCATAAGCGGCGTTTATACCGTTACGGCTTATAAGGACGAACTGAGCGCTCCCGACATTCCCCACGAAAACAGCTTCATTTTCCCCGATGACAATTTTATTACAGTTGAAGAAGGAAAATCGGACGAAATAGTGCTCCATATGGCTGAGGAGACCGAGCTGTCCTACAGTGAAAAGCTTGAACTTGCCAAAATCAATGTATTCTGCTGGATGCTTAAAGACACGGTAAGCAGAATTTCCGAAGGATTTGACCATTCGGAGCCGGGACATAAGGGCATTGACATTACCACGGAGGGCGGTCTTAACGGTATTTATGCCGCAAAAGGCGGACTTGTTATACACTCGGGAATAAACGAGGACGAACCGGAATACGGCATATATATTGAAATTTATCACGGAAACGGTTTAAGCACCTTATATGCCCACTGCACGGAAGCCGATGTTAAGCCGGGAGAACACGTTGAAAAAGGGCAGCTTATAGGCAAAACAGGCTCAACAGGCTATGCTTACGGCGATCAGCTGCATTTTGAGGTGAAGCTGGATGGTGAATACCTTGACCCGCTTGATTTTGAGTATGAGAACCGCATTGAACCTACAAACAGCACAGGCAATGTAATTACTCTGAATGAGATAGAGCGTTTATCGGAAGAAAAGGGCGAAGAGCTTACATGGTCGGATTTTGAAAAGTATGACAGCAAGGAAATCGGCTCAGGTTTATACATTCTGCGCTATGAAACCGATGACAGTAGCTACAGCCTTATGATAGGCGGCACTGCGTTGGAAGAAAAGCCGTGGTACATACGTCTTTACGACAGCAAAACAGACGAGTATGTTGACATAAGAACGGGTAATGTAAGGGATTTTCTTACTTCACACAGAAACGTTCAGAATTAAGCGTTGATTTTTCTTGCCTCGTGTGGTACAATATCAAAAAAAGCCGAAAGGGTCGGGATAAGATGCAGGATAAAATTTACAGTGCAATAAAAAGCTCTGTTGACAGCGGCAGCACATCGGGAGTTAACGTTCTTATACTTAAAGACGGCAAGGAAGAAGCCTACTGTCAGTACGGCTACCGTGACCTTGAAAATAAAACACCCATGTCAAGGGATACCATTTTCAGGCTCTATTCACAGACGAAGCCCGTAACGGCTGCGGCGGCTATGCTGCTTGTTTCACAGGGCAAGATAGACCTGTCATCGTGGCTTTCCGACTATATGCCGGAATTTGAAAAGTCATACATAAACGTAAGCGGCGAAAGGGTGCCTGCGCAGAAGCATATTACCGTCCGTGACCTTTTGAATATGACCTCGGGACTTCCCTACCCCGGCGATTGGAACGAAAGCGTAAAGCAAAGCGGAGAGGTCTTTTGGAAAATGGAGCAGCGATTATACTCCGACGACCCTGTTTCCACGGCTGAATTTGCAAAAATGATGTCGGAGGTGGATCTGTGCTTTGAGCCGGGCAGCGAGTTTATGTACGGCACTTCGGCGGATATTCTCGGAGCGCTTATTGAACGTGTAAGCGGAATGACGTTTAGAGAGTTCCTTATGAAAAGCTTTTTTGAGCCCCTTGAAATGAATGATACGGACTTTTATGTTCCTGCGGAAAAGTCGGACAGGCTTGCAAAGGTCTACGATTACTCGGACAGTGGTTTGTGCGAAGTAAAGACCGACCACCTTGGGCTTAGATATTACAGAGATGTTCCTCCTGCGTTTGAATCGGGCGGCGCAGGACTTTGCTCCACTCTTGACGACTACGCAAAATTTGCTTCAATGCTGCTTGGCGGCGGCGAATACAAGGGCAGGCGGATAATGCCGTACCAAGCTGTGAAATATATGACAAGCAGCTGCACCGCCGAAGCACAAAGCGCACAGCTCCGTGAATGCTGGACGTGGATGGGCGGTTATTCCTACGGAAACCTTATGCGCATATGCACGGACGAATCACAGACCTCGGTGTTCTCCTCAAAGGGCGAATACGGCTGGGACGGCTGGCTGGGAACGTTCTTTTCCAACGAACCCGAACACGGCATAACAATGCTTCTCGGCGCACAGCAGGTGGGCATAGGCCGTGTGGGAACGCTTACAAGAGAGATAAAAAATATTGTTATGAGCGAACTTATTTAAAAAATGCAAAGGATAAGCTAAAAAGGCACAATTCACACCGTTAATGTGGACTGTGCCTTTTTCCATTAAACTACAATAACAACTCCCGTTGAATCACCGTCGGACGGAGCAGTCACAATTTCGTCCGTTTTCCGTTCCTCAGATTTCGGGGTAACGGGGCCTGTCATTTTTACCGCTGTGCCGTTTTCGTCAAGCCAGCCCTTGCTTTCAAAAAATTCTTCAAGGCAAAGTCCGCTGTCCTGCACCTGATGAGCATAATAAACACCCACAAAGCGGTAGTGCCACGGCTCATAAATAAAGCCTGTTATATCGTCCTTACCCTCGGGGTAACGCAGGATAAAGCCGTAATCTGCGGCGTTTTCCATAAGCCATGCGTAAGCCTTGGTGTTCTTGAAGCCGTCATCGTCAAGGCTCATATATTCGTCCGAGAAAATATCGGCGGACAAGCCGGCGTTATGCTCGCTTTCGCCGGGCATTGCGACCTCCTTGGCGGTGTCCTCAAGGGCTTCTTCGTAGTTCATGCCGTTGTTGACTCTCTGCTGAACGCTGCGGTCAAAGTTATACTGCTGGTACTCTATGGTGCGGTAGGAGGAAATAACGGTAAGGTTTATGCCGTCCTTCTTTGCCGCCGCCAGCATATCGGTCATATACTCCGCCGCACGGGAATCAAACTCATAGTCCTTCTCCGCCGTTGAATATATTACCGAGGTTTCAATAATATCATCATAATTTTCGGGAAGAGGATTGTTTTTGTTCACAAGGAACATTGCCCATTCGTTGTCTATATCCACATCGTCCTCCTTTTCGGAAGCGGCTGACGAAGGCTCGGTGTCGCTTCCGCTGTCCGTGCTTTCGGCATATCCTCCGTCAGAAGAAGCAGAGCTGCCTAAGGTACTTATCTGAGATGTAACGGAAGCGTCCTGCTCTCCCCCGTCCTCGTTTACAGGTTTAAGGAACTGCTTGAAGATCAAAACTATAATAAAAGTTATCAAAGCTATAAGCAATATATATGCCGTATAGCGTACTATCAATGCCTGTGTGCTGATTTTTCTTTTCTTTTTCTTTGCCATTTTGCGGATCCTTTCTTTATTTTCATTTTACCTGAAAAATATTATAGCATTTTTCTTTATGTTTTTCAATATGTGCCGCTTATTTTACATTTTTAATTAAAAATTCACGTTATATTTACAAAAAAACGCAGAACCTCCTTTAACAAGCTATTCACAAATATCAAAAAATAAGGTATAATATACATATATTGCGTTTTACGCCCTAAAACTTTTGTGGGAGGTGCTTTTTTGAACGGTTTAAGGAACACGGCGGTCAAAATAGTGATCGCTGTTTTTATGGCATTTGCACTCATTGCCGCTTGTGCAGCGGTAATTATAAATAATAATACATCGAAGACTGTCGGTTATGCTCCCGACGTTGAAAAAACTGCTGCCGATGCTGTAATTTTGATTGAAGAAAAGGCTGCGGAGGTGGAAGCGGCTGCCAAGGAAGCTGCCGCATGGAATTCTATAAAGCTGACTCCAGTGGAAATAAAAGGGTATGTTTTAAAGGATAAAAATAAATTTTACACTTCTCTGGGTCTGGAGTTTGACTGCATTGCCGCAGGTTCGGAATACGGTTCTGTCAAAGGAACGCAGGGCTGCAAGGACTATGCTGTCAGCGGTATTCTCGGCACGAACGGCGGTTATATCTACGATACAAATTCGGGAACTCTTTATTACGCCGTTAAGGACGATTCTGTGGGAAATATAGTGGTATGCAGCATTTCCCCCGAATATTTTTCGCCTGCCCTTGAAATGCTTGATAAAAACTGCGGAGGAACACTGACCTTTAACGGGAATGTTATCGCAGATACTTCCGTAAATTCCCCTTCATTTGCGGAAGCTGAAGCAGTATCGGAAAAAACGGGCTTCTCCGTAAGCGTGAAATGCTACAGCGCACCCGAAAACGGAAATGCAAAGGGAGCGTCAAGCGGTATTATCATCGTTATTGCAGTATGCGTTGTACTTGCTGCGGCAGTTTCGGCTGTTCTCTGTCTTATGGTTTCAAAATACACTTCCGCTATAGCAAGCAAAGCCAAGGAAGAAGCTGCTGCGGAAATTTGTGAGAAAAGCGCCTCTGTACCTGTTGTTAAGCAGGAAAAAGCCCCCGAAAAGGAAGAAAAATACGCAGAACCTGCGGTCATTCCCGTCAGCGTAAGCGAAAGCACCGCAGTAAGCAGCGAGGCGGATACATACAAGGCACAGCTTGAAGAGCTTGCAAGGGAAAGCGGCGAAGCTGCCGAAAGACTTACCGAAATTCGCAGCGAGGGCAGGAACATTTCCTCCGCCATTTCCGAAGCGGCTGACGGACTGGAAAAAACCGCAGGCATACTTGACGAAAACAGAGAGCGTTCCAAGGAGCTTATTGCTGCGGCAGACGAGATAACAAGTCAGAGCAAAAAAATCAGAGAGATCATTGCAGCTATCGAGGACGTTGCGTTCCAGACGAATATGCTTGCTCTTAATGCGGCTATTGAAGCGGCAAGAGCGGGAGAAAACGGAAAGGGCTTCGCCGTTGTTGCGGACGAGGTAAGAAATCTTGCGCTGAAAAGCTCGGAATCGGCAAAAAGCTCTGCCGAGATAATCGACAAAACCGTTCTTTCCGTTGAACGAAGCGCCGCTCTTGCGGAACAGACCGTTCAGCTTGCGGACAAGGCTGCGGAAAGCGCAGAAAAAACAGGCATATGCTTAAAGGAAGCGGAAAAATCTGCTGCCGAACAGGACAGACTTGCCGCAGAAGCCGAGGAAGATCTAAGAAAAATACAGGCACAGTAAAAAATCATAAAAGGGTTCTATAAAGTTAAAACCATTCGCTCCGTCATATATGGGAACGAATGGTTTTTATTTGCATTTATGGAAATTACGGCTGCAAAAGTTACCTTTTTTTAAGGTCAACGCAGACAACTATCATTTCATTTTTGCTGTTATAGAAATGTGAAGAAATGGTCTTACAGTTTTTACCAGTAGCCGCAGAGATATACCAGCCGGAAATGAAGGGGTCCTCTATCTGCTCCTTAATGGCGTAAAAATAATTCTTTATATCGTGGTTAACGCCGTAGATAGCAGGCGTATATCCTGCAAGTATTTCCGTATCGGGGAGCATTACCGTATCGGTTATCTGGAAGCCCTTGCTGTCTATAAGAAACGCGCACTCTATCTCGTTATGCTCGGAAACGTACTTGTTCAGCTCGCTGTTGTACCTTTCCGGCTCAATGCCCGTAAGGCGGTTCACAAGGTCGTAGATTATGCGCTTATAGGTCTCGATCTTCACGTTTGCAACGGTGGGGTTGTTCTTCATGCTGAGGTTGAGCCTTAATGCAGCGTCCTCCAGCTTCAGGCGCACTTCGTTGGAGAAAATATAATTGAACTGCTCCGGCTTGGAGAAGTAGAAGCCCTGAAAATAATCCACGCCCATAAGCATACAGGCGATGACCTCGTCCACAGTTTCAACGCCCTCGGCAACTGTCATTGCGCCTATCTGCTTTGCGGTGTTGATAATGGACTTGAACACTTCCTGATTGTATGTATTGGACTCGATATTGGAAATTATGGCTCTGTCTATCTTGATAATATCAGGGTTGACGAGCATTATCCTGTTCTGTGTTTCAAAGCCTGTGCTTACGTTGTCAAGGGCGATGAGAAAGCCCTTTGAACGGTAGAAATCGGTGAACATAAGCAGGTTGTAAGCGTCCTTGACATTGGATTCGTTAAGCTCGATAACTATATTTTCGGGCGCAATACCGTTTTCGGCGGCGGTTTTAAGTATCTCTCCGTTTCCGGGAACTACGTCGTTGAGCACCGAAGTTTCAAAATTGACAAAAAGCGTGGGGGCAGTTGTTTCCTTAGCGAAAGCGCTCATTGCCTTTTCACGGCAGAGACGGTCAACCTGAAGCACGGTGCCTTCTTCCTTTGCGTAGCGGAAAAGGAAATAGGGCGAAACGGTCTCGCCGTGGTAATCTCCTCTTGAAAGAGCCTCAAGTCCGATTATTTTCTTTGTATTAAGCGAATAAATGGGCTGGAATTCGACAAATATATCCTTGTTTGCGATAATTTCCCGAACTACGTCAGCGTTAATGTTCATAATAAAAACTCCCGGTGTAATTATTGTTCGTCAAGTCTTGAGCACACGGCGTCATAGATACCGTAAAGCTTCTGCACGCCGTTCTCAAGGAAGAAATAATGTGCGATATAGGGTATGAGCAGCACCAGCATAAGCAGAGTAACAAGAAGAAACGCTGCGACCTGCGACAAAAAATATATACCAAGGCTCATAAACAAAAGAACTGCAAACAGCACCGTGACTATAAGGTGGATAAGCCTTTCATGCTGCATAAACTGTATTTTCACAAGCATTTCCGCTTTCAGCTTTGCAAAATCGGTATCGCCGCTTTCAAGCTGTTCAAGCAGGCTGTTTATATATGCGGAAAAATATTTTCTCATAAAAACTCACGTCCATGAAATTTATTACATTAATTATAACACATTCTCCGCATTTTTTCAATAGTCTGCACAAAATAAATATATTCCGCCTCAATTTTTTCGGTGGGTGCGATATGCTTTACAAACGCCAAAAAATATGGTATAATATGCTTTGTTATGAAAGTTCCAAAAAGGAAGTGTTTTTTTGTCGTACGATCAGGATAAAATAAGAAATTTCTGCATTATCGCACATATAGACCACGGAAAATCTACTCTTGCCGACCGTATACTTGAGCTTACCTCCTCCGTTGCAAAGCGTGATATGGAAGAACAGCTCCTTGACAACATGGACATTGAGCGTGAAAGAGGTATCACTATAAAAGCCCGTGCCGTCCGTCTTAATTACACCGCAAAGGACGGAAAGAACTACGTTTTTAACCTTATCGACACTCCGGGGCACGTTGACTTCAACTACGAGGTGTCACGTTCCCTTGTTGCCTGCGAGGGTGCTATACTTATCGTTGACGCTTCACAGGGTATTGAGGCGCAGACCCTTGCAAACACCTATCTTGCAATTGAAAACGACCTTGAAGTTATGCCCGTAATAAACAAAATAGACCTGCCCTCCGCTGACCCGGAAAGAGTTGCCGAGGAAGTTGAAAATGTTATCGGTGTCCCTGCAATGGACGCTCCCCGTATATCGGCCAAAATGGGTACGAATGTTGAGGAAGTCCTTGAACGCATCGTTACCAACATCCCTTCACCAAAGGGCGACCCGGAAAAGCCTCTTAAAGCCCTTATTTTCGACTGTTTCTACGACAGCTACAAGGGCGTTATCATTTATGTAAGAGTTATTGACGGTGAAGTAAAGATAGGACAGAAAATTCGTCTTATTGCAACGGGTGCGGAGTTTGACGTTGTTGAAACAGGCTATATGGGCGCTGTTGACCTTGTTAATTCCGGCTCGCTTAAAGCAGGCGAAGTTGGCTACATCACCGCTTCTATCAAATCTATCGGCGATACAAAAGTGGGCGATACCGTTACAGACGCCGAAAACCCCTGTGACGATGCTCTTCCCGGCTACCGTGAGGTAAACCCCATGGTATTCAGCGGTATTTACCCTTCGGACGGCGCAAAGTACGGCGACCTGCGTGACGCTTTGGAAAAATTACAGCTCAATGACGCTTCCCTTTCCTTCCAGCCGGAAACCTCCATTGCGCTGGGCTTCGGCTTCCGCTGCGGATTTCTCGGTCTGCTTCATATGGAGATCATACAGGAACGCCTTGAACGTGAATATAACCTTGACCTTATTACAACTGCGCCGTCGGTTATTTACAAGGTAAACCTTACCAACGGCGAGACGGTCTACATCGACAACCCAACCAACTACCCCGACCCTGCGGTTATCTCTTCGGCGGAGGAACCAATGGTCAAGGCTTCAATACTTTCCCCTTCGGATTACGTTGGCAACATTATGGAGCTTTGTCAGGAGCGCAGAGGCGTATTCAAAAATATGACCTATCTTGACGAAACAAGAGTAGAGCTTCACTACGAGCTGCCACTTAACGAAATAATCTACGACTTTTTCGATGCGCTGAAATCACGCACCAAGGGCTACGCTTCCTTTGACTATGAAATGATGGGTTATGTTCCCTCAAAGCTGGTGAAGCTGGATATTCTGCTCAACGGTGAGATCGTGGACGCACTTTCCTTTATCGTTCACGCAGACAACGCTTACAAACGTGCAAGAAGGATCGCGGAAAAGCTGAAGGACAACATTCCCAGGCAGCTTTTCGAGATACCCATTCAGGCTGCAGTCGGCGGAAAGGTCATTGCAAGAGAAACAGTAAAGGCAATGCGCAAGGACGTTCTTGCCAAGTGCTACGGCGGCGACATTACACGAAAGAAAAAACTGCTTGAAAAGCAGAAGGAGGGCAAAAAGCGTATGCGCCAGCTGGGAACGGTCGAGGTCCCTCAGGAGGCGTTTATGGCGGTGCTTAAGCTGGATGAATAACAATAACGGGAGTACGGAGAAATTTGCTTCTCCATACTCCCGTTTTATTTGCTGTATGGCTTATTATACTAATAACCATTTGTTCTATGGATAAAGACGGTGGATAGAATACGACCAATCAAGGAAAACGACCGCAGGCAGGCTGCCGCCTGTCAAGGGAGTTTGACGCAGAGTGGGCGTATTATAGCCGCCGTATTTTATCCAT
>JALEJQ010000037.1 GCA_022769565.1 Oscillospiraceae bacterium | reverse complement strand
TAACCATTTAACCTATGGATAAAATACGGCGGCTATAATACGCCCACTCTGCGTCAAACTCCCTTGACAGGCGGCAGCCTGCCTGCGGTCGTTTTCCTTGATTGGACGTATTCTATCCACCGTCTTTATCCATAGAACAAAACAAATGGTTATTAGTATAATTTACAAAAAATTAATATATTTTTTTGGTTAGCTATTGATTATCATATCGGATTGGTATATAATATGATATGTAAAACCTATTAAGTATATATAATTTGTAAATAAGCAAGTTTATACCTGTGAAAAGAGGATAAGAATGGAAAAAAGATTTATATATGCGGATAATGCGGCTACTACCGCAGTTTCAGAACGTGTCCTTAAGGCTATGCTGCCCTATTTTACGGAGCAGTACGGCAATCCGTCCAGTATCTATAAGCTGGGCAGAGACGCTCAGCGAGCAGTTGAGGATTCAAGGGAAAAGGTGGCTGCGGCTCTTGGCTGTACACCTCCCGAAATTTACTTCACAAGCTGCGGAACGGAGTCGGATAACTGGGCGATACGCTCCACCGCTCTCCGCCTTGGAGAAAAGGGCAAAAAACATATCATCACCACAAATGTCGAGCACCACGCCGTGCTGCACACCTGCGAATACCTTGCAAAACAGGGCTTTGAGATAACCTATCTCCCCGTTGACAGCGAAGGCCTTGTAACTGCGGAGCAGGTCGCCGATGCAATAAGAGAGGACACCGCTCTTGTTACGATAATGTACGCAAACAACGAGATAGGAACTGTTATGCCCATTGCGGAAATAGGAAAGGTTTGCCGTGAGAAGGGCGTGCTGTTCCATACGGACGCTGTTCAGGCGGTGGGCAACGTTCCCATTGACGTTAAGGCGCAGAACATCGATATGCTGTCACTTTCGGGACATAAGATACACGCACAGAAGGGCATAGGCGCTTTGTATGTGCGCAAGGGAGTGCCGCTGCCAAACCTTACCTTCGGCGGCGGACAGGAAAGGGGCAAGCGTCCCGGAACGGAGAACGTTCCTGCCATAGTCGGACTTGGAGAGGCAATAACCGCAGCCTGCGAGGATATTCCCGGCAAAACAGAGCGTGTAACAAGGCTCCGCAACAAAATTATTGACGGCGTTCTTGAAATAGAGGGCTCACGCCTTAACGGAAACAGGGAAAAACGCCTTCCCGGAAATATCAATATATCCTTCCTCGGTGTAGAGGGAGAGTCGCTGCTCCTGCTTCTTGATACAAAGGGCATATGCGCTTCAAGCGGTTCGGCGTGTACGTCAGGCTCCCTTGACCCGTCACACGTTCTGCTTGCGCTGGGACTTCCCCACGAGGTGGCACACGGCTCAATGCGCCTTTCCATAAGTGCAGAGCTTACCGATGACGATGCGGATTATATTATAGCCGCAGTAAAGCAGGTGGTCGAACGTCTGCGCAATATGTCGCCTATGTGGGAAGATATTATAAGCGGCAAGGAGCATACGGAAAAGCTGCTGAAATTTGTTTCTGAAATAAAATCCAAGTCCTGAGAGGAGAATTTTAAATGTTATACAGCGAAAAAGTAATGGATCATTTTGCAAACCCCAGAAATGTGGGAGAAATTGAGGACGCAGACGGCGTAGGCGAGGTAGGCAACGCAAAGTGCGGCGATATAATGAAAATGTACATCAAGGTGGACGGAAACACCATAACGGACTGTAAGTTCAAGACCTTCGGCTGCGGTGCGGCTGTGGCAACCTCCTCCATTGCAACGGAAATGATAAAGGGCAAGACCATTGACGACGCTCTGAAGCTGACCAACAAGGCGGTCGTTGAAGCGCTGGAGGGACTTCCTCCCCAGAAAATACACTGTTCCGTTCTTGCGGAGCAGGCTGTAAGAGCGGCGCTGTCCGACTATTACCGCAGAAACGGCATTGACCCCGAGCCTATCGTGGGCAAGCCCACCGAGCATTGCGAAAGCTGCGATATTGAATAAAAAAATGGTGCGTTCTCATTTGCGGAACGTACCATTTTTGTTAAAGTAATACCAACATAACAAGAGGAGCTTACGGGAAAAGGGCGATTTTACGTTGTTTTGGCAGAGGATATGCAATAAAGGTATATCCTCTTTTTTTTATTATGTTATGACATATGAACGTCAAAAAGCCCGTATTTATCGCTAATACGGGCTTTTTGACAAATATATTCAAAGGCTTTTATACTAATCCTCATTTGTTCGGTGGATAAAGTTGGTAGATAGAATTGCTCCAATCAAGGAAAGCGACCACAGGCGTGCTGTCGCACGGCAAGGGAGCTTGACGACGAGTGGTGCAATTATAGCTGCCAAATTTATCT
>JALEJQ010000027.1 GCA_022769565.1 Oscillospiraceae bacterium | reverse complement strand
GTCAGCGGAAAACGGATACAGCATAAGAGTATATCCTAACGGAAAATGGGAGCTTAAAAAGAATGCAATGACAGCAGACAGCGGAGAAATTGACGGCTTTGACAGTTCGGTATGGCATACGGTAAGGATCACCGCCGCAGGAAAGCATATATCCGCAGAGCTTGACGGCACAGAGCTGACCGCCTTTGACGATGAAATTGCTTTTGCAAATTCGGGACGTGTTTCGATTGGCAGCGGTCTTTACAATAATATTTTTGACAATATGAAAATATCTCCTGTGGACGGTTACAAACCCACAATCACAAGAGTTGACGATCACGATCCGTCCGTTACCTATAACGGTGACTGGTACAGAACCGTTCCCGACAGCTATCTTAATTTCAACAGAACAATTTCCCGTGCGGAAATTGCTGAGGGAGATACGGGCGAAAAGAGCTTTGAGTTCAGCTTTACGGGAGATCGTTTTGCCATAATCGGTCAGACCGACCCTGCTGATATTGAAGTTTATATTGACGGAGAATTGTTTGAAACAAAGAAAAATCCTTGGGGAGCCCTTGCAAGACAGTGCAGCTATTCTGCGGAGATCCCCAACGGCAGCCACAATGTAAAGATAGTTGTGACAAGCGGAAGATTTGCCGTTGACGTTATTGAATATTAACCGACATTTTCTCCCCCCAAAAATAAATAGCAAAGGCGCAGTTCACATCGAATTTTCCACAAGAGAATGATGTGAGCTGCGTCTGTTTTTTTGCAAGGCGCTTTTTTGACAAAATCTGCGTTTTTTGGGGGATATTATCATAAGCAGTACAGGCTTTTTTGCACAAATTTGATTTACTTTCGGTATTTGCCGAAGTTCGTATTACTTACAGTATTAGCAGTAAAAAATTTTTTGAAAAAATCAGATTTTATATTAAAGTTTTTAAAGTTCGTGCCGATAAAAATAATAGAGGCGGATTTTGTTCAGACGAACATATTATGTCCGCATAAAGATAACCTTAAAGACAGGAGGCTGCTTTTATGGAAATAAATAAATATACTTCGGCTGTGGGCGCTTACAGAAAAATAGGCTCGGATTACAAGACCGCCGTTAAGGACGGAAAGAAAACCTCCGCTTCCTCCGCTAAAAAGGTAGATACCCTTGAACTTTCTTCCGCTGCAAGAGCTACTGTGGAATCCGCAAAGGCTTCCGCTAAAAAATTTGCCGACAGCGACGCTTCCGCTGAGAGGATCGCTTCTCTGAAGGCTAAGATTGCAGACGGCACCTACAAGGTTTCGCCCGAAAGCGTTGCAGCTGCAATATTTGAGGAATAAACGCCGGTATCGTCCGTGAAAGGGAGTGGTTTCGTTGACGGATTACTTTAAGCTGGTGCGTTTCTTTAACGAGTACACGGCTCATTACAAGGAAATGCTTGATTTTGAATACAAAAAGCTGGATATGATAAATAACGACAGGATAGAAGAACTGAGCGGAAGTCTCCCAACGGAACAGGCGCTTATTATGAAGGCAAATTCACTGGAAAGCAAAAGACTGAAGCTGCTTGAGGACGACAAGGATCTGACGTTCAGGGAAATAATCGAAAAGGCTCCCGTTTCCTGCAAAAAACGTCTGGAGGAGCAGTACAGCGAGCTTTCTTCTTATGTTATGAAAATAAAAGAACTCAACGACCTTGCCAACGTAATAATCTCCGGCAGGCTGAAAAGGGTCGAACGCAGAACTGCGGAGCTTGACACATATAACGGAAAGGGCAGCGTTAAAACGGAGCATACCTCAAAGGCTGCCATTATGAACAAAGTGTAATTAAGGAAAGGACGATTGGATATGGCTTCAAGCTTTATGGGGCTTTACGTTCAGAGAGAGGCTCTGGTCGCAGCCCAGAAATCCCTTGATATAACGGGCAACAATATAAG
This sequence comes from Oscillospiraceae bacterium, assembly GCA_022769565.1. Lineage (GTDB taxonomy): Bacteria > Bacillota > Clostridia > Oscillospirales > Ruminococcaceae > UMGS363. The sequence continues at coordinate 48,820 of JALEJQ010000027.1, read as the reverse complement.
CAATATCACCACAAAAGGCTATTCCAGACAGAGAGTTGACGTTTGCTCTGTTGCGAATACAGGATATAATCTTATGTACAACACAAGCACTTCTCTTGCCGGACAGGGTACAGACATTGTGGGCGTGGGTCAGTACAGAGATTCCCTCGTTGATGAAAAGGTAAGAAACTATACTACCCTTTTTAACGAATATAATGTCAAGGACGTTGTTATGAAGGACGTTGAAACGGCGCTTGACAACATTGAATCGGATACATACGGCTTTGCGGCTAACCTTTCAAAGTTCAAGGCTGCGCTCCAGAGCTTTGCTTCCGATGAAGCAAACAGAAAGGAGATCGCAAACGTTGCTTTCCGTGCTGCCGAATCGGTAGTTCAGCAGATAAGATACATGAACAGCCGTCTTGACGATATTTCCAAGCAGACACGAGGCGATGCGGAGCTTTCCGTTGACAGAGTGAACTCCATTCTTGAAAGCATGGCTGACCTTAACAAGCAGATAACCAACAGCTACATTCAGATGGATTACATAGAAATGACCGCCGGAAACTATCAGGTGGACAACGACTATGGTCCCCTTGAGCTTAAGGACAATATGAACAGCCTTATAGATGAGCTTTCACAGTTCGGCAATGTTACTTTTGAAGAAATGTCAAACGGTTCTTTCAAGATAAGCTTCGCCGGACAGGTGGTTGTTTCTAACGACCAGTACGCTCAGGTGGCTATGACAAAAGAAAATCCCGACCCCTTTGACATGGGATTTATTGTAACCGCCGCAGGTGAATACGACAAGGAAGCCGAAAGGTTCCCCGGACTTATGAATGCCGAAGAGTGGAAAAAGCAGTCGGATAAAAATAAAGCAACTATAGAAGAGCTTGTAAGAATGGACGCAGGCGCGGTGAATATCACAAATAAGCTGACCGGCGGCAGTCTTAAAGGCTATCTTGACGTTTACAACGGCGACGGCTGCTATGCCGGCGCTGACGGCAACACCTTCCAGGGCATTGAATATTACAGGGATATGCTCAATTCCTTCACCGTTACAATGACAAAAGCGTTCAACGATATTTACAAGGATTTCACGGACGATGAAGGCAATCCCCTTGAACTTTTCTCCTACGGCGGAGATTTCCGCACGGCTGCCGCAAATGCCGCTGTTACCGAAACATGGAGAAATAACCCCAGCCTTATCGCACAGCCCGAACAGTACCCCGATAACCCCGAGGACGTTATGGATGAGCTTAATAACGACTGGATACACAAGTGCCTTGCTATCTTCCAGAATTCCGGGCTTGCCTATAACCACGGCGAGGACGGCAGAGGCGAACCCCTTACAATGAATCTTGAGAAATTCGTTTCCCATATTTCCGATACCCTCGGAACTCAGATAGAAAGCAATACAAAGATACTCGAAACTACGGATATAATGCTTGACAGCGTACAGGATGCAAGGGACGAGATAATGGGCGTTTCAATAGATGAAGAAGGCATCAATATGCTCAACTATCAGAAATGGTACAACGCCATTGCAAGAATGGTCACTACTCTTGACGAAGCGCTTGACAAGATAATCAACGGCATGGGTATCGTTGGTCTGTGATACGGAGGCTGATTTGAAATGAGAATTACACAGAATTTTACAAACAGAAGCTATCTGAGAAATAATAACAAGGTGCTTACCTCCTACAACAAAAGCATGGAGAAGATATGGTCCCAGAAGGATTATTTCAGAGCTTCCGATGATTCCATAAATTCAAGCAAGGCAATGACTGTAAGAAAAAATCTTCGTGACCTTGAAATGTACGATGATAACCTTAAGACAGCAGACGGTGTTTTCAAGGCTGCGGAGGACAATCTTTATTCTATCGCCAACAATATTTACCTTAACATTCAGAACAAGCTTGAAACAGCCTGCAACGGCACATACAACAGAGAAGAGCTTTCCATTATCGCAGAAGAGCTTGAACAGTACGCAGGCATCACAATAGAAACTCTTAATTCCGACTACGCCGAGCGCAGACTTTTCGGCGGCACAAACAACTCCTCCCCTGCTTTTGCCACCGAGGTGGAAAACGGCAGGACCTATGTTACCTACAACGGCATAAGAGTTGACGATATGGTCAGGAACGAGGACGGAGAGCTTTGCTACTACACCCGTATAGACAAAGCGGAATACGACGCTGCCGACCCTGCAACTGTTCTCAGAAGGGGTATCCCCGACGGAGAAATAAAGCTTGAGGACATTGAGGGCGGAAAAACTGCGGAGGAGCAGTACAATGAGCTTGCTGCCGCTGACCCCGACAGCGTTTACAGCGAGACCGACAGCGAGGGAAACGTTACATACTATCAGAAGCAGTATAACTATTACCGCAATGAAACGCCCGGTGTGCCTGCTTCAAAGCCTGTATATGTTGACATCGGCATCGGAATAAAGTATGATAACGATGGAAATATCGATCCCCAGACCGCTCTTGACGTTGGCTTGAACGGTGCGGAGATAACAGGCTTCGGAACGGACGAGGACGCTAAAAACAACGAATTTTACAGCAACAACTTCGTTCAGCTCATTTTTGACGCTGCAGCTGCGCTTAAAGAAGGCGATACGGAGAGAGCAAACGCTACTCTTGACCGTCTCAACAACGCTAATACGGGCATACTTACCGAAATAACCACTCTCGGTTCAAAGCAGAACAGCATTGAGTTCTATCTTTCCAAGAATAAAGAGTACAAGGCAAGCCTTCAGTCCCGTCAGAACGATGTTGAAGGCTGCGATATGAACGAGGAGATAATCAATATGAACTCCACGGAGGCTGCTTACAATGCGGCGCTCCAGCTCAGCTCAAAGGTTCTCCCCAGAAGCATTTTCGATTTCATCTGATAACAATAACAGCATTTAAATACTGCGTTTTTGAATTTATATAAGAAGGGCGGCAGGTCAGAATGGATCAACTTTTAAGCATAAAGCATATACCCATTAAAATTGAAGTTAATGTGACCAATGCGGAATTCAGGCGCAAAGAAGGAGAAGTTCCCTCCGTAAAGGTCATGAAGGGCAGCAGCGGCGGCGTTCAGGTGGAGGCTCAGCCTTACAAGGTGGACATTACCTCTCCCAGGTTTGATACCTACACACCGTCAGCAACACAGGAAAGCGGCGTTAAGATAACCTATGACGCAGTTGCAAAGCTTGCCGGAGATGAAAACGGTGCAAAAACAGCCGACAGCGGCTCGGATATTGCTGCAAGAAGCTCATCAAGAAGCATTGAGGCTATTCTCAGCAGGCTCCCGAAGTCGAAATCTAGCAGCGTAAGCTACAATGACGGCACTCTGAGCATAAATTACAGCATGAGCAGTGCGGAAAGGTCGGGAAGTGAGGAACTTGCAGACCTTTCAAGCGGATTTGAGTTTATCCCCGGAAGCATTGAATTCGTTGTAAGCCAGATGCCCGATCTTGAAATAGAATATCTCGGAGACCCCATTTATTTCCCGAGAAGCGCAGACCCTAATTACAAGGGAGAGGTCGATGTTATCGCCTGACCGGACGAGAGGATTTTCTTATGCTTATCAAAACAAGAGATTTCGGTGAAATTGATATTTCCGAAAATGTTATAATTAATTTTCCAAACGGTATTTACGCATTTGAAGAGGATCACAGATTCGTTCTTCTTTCTCCCTGTGGAGAAAACAAGTACCCTATGTGGCTCCAGAGCCTTGACAACGAAAATCTCTGCTTTATCGTTTTTGACCCGAGAGAATTCGTTGCGGACTATGCTGTAACCATTGATGAAGAAACGAAGGCTGCTCTTGATATAAAGGAAGATTCTGTTATTGATTATCTTTCAATGGCGGTCATTCCCGATGATTATCTTAAAACCACAGTAAATCTGAAAAGTCCTCTTGTTGTCAATTCCAACAATAACAAGGCGGCTCAGGTAATTGCACAGGAGAATTATCCCATTAAGTTTCCTGCTTTGAAAAAGGAGGAGCCTTGAGTTATGCTGGTAATTACAAGAAAAAAGGACGAGGGCTTCTTCGTCGGGGAAGATATTAAGATAACTGTCGTTGAAATTTCAAAGGACAGAGTTAAAATAGGAATAGACGCTCCGAACAACGTCAAGATCGTAAGAAACGAGCTTCACGACACGGAACGGTTCAATATGCAGGCGGCGGTAAACAAGCCATCGGCGGATATTCTTGCAAAAATAATGTCGGATGGCGGTCCGGGATTAAAAAAGTGACGTTTTTTACTTCTTGAAAGGAAGGATAAATATGGCAAGCACATCTTCAACATCATCATCATCAACTTCCAGCCTTTGGGGCAATAACAGAATGTCCGGTCTTATGTCCGGTCTTGATACGGAGTCGCTTGTAAAGTCTATGGCGGCAAACACCAAAAACAGACTTAACGCAAAGAAGCAGAAGCTCCAGACCCTTCAGTGGAAGCAGGAGGCTTACCGCTCCATTATTACAAAGGTAAGCGATTTCCAGAACAAATACCTTACCATGAGCGGTTCCACTTCCATAAAGGCCAACGCTATAATGAACAAGTACAAGGCTGAATCCAGCAGCGACAAGGTTTCGGCTTCGGCTGTTTCCACCGCTCTGCCTGCGACCTATTACATAAAGGAAGCAAGGTCTGCAACAACGGCTTCACTTTCCTCCACAGGAGCAGGCACAGTTGAAAGGGTAGCCCTTGATTTCTCCAAAAATGAAGCGGGCAAGAGCTACGACCTGAACGTTACTCTTGACGGAACAAAGCTCAAGGTGAACTTTACCGCAGGCGCAGACGAGGACGAGACCAAGGCAAACCTGCTGAACGCTTTAAACGACACCTTCAAGAAATTCAAGACAGACGATCAGGGCTTTGAATTCAAGGACGGCACCAACGACCTTGTGTTCAACGGCGCAGGCGACGGCATTTGCCATACCTTTACTATCGGCTACAACAGCGAGGCTGTAGGCTTGGAGAACAACACCTCCAATATGATGAATACCAACACCAGACTTGGCGATATTGCCTTTGCAAACGGCCTGGAAGCTGATTCCGACGGCAACTACACCATGAACATCAACGGCGTTGATTTCAAGTTTACAAAGGATACCACCATCGGCAGCCTTGTATCGGAAATAAACAAGTCGGACGCAGGAGTAAGAATGACCTTCAGCTCCGTTTCCCAGTCCTTCAAACTTGAAGCAAAGGAAACAGGCACGGCAGGCTCCATTAAGATAACCCACGAAAAGGGCGGAAACCTTGCAAACGCTCTTTTCAATACCACAGATGACCTTTCCAATACACGCTACGGCACCAACGGCACAGTTACCGTAAGCTCCGACGGCGTTAACTACAAGACCTATACCAGCGCTTCCAACGACTACACCTTTGACGGCACTACCATAAACATCGGCAAGCTGGGAGATTTTGATTCCTCCGTAGAAGGCGTTGACGAAATAACAATTACAACGGAAAAGGACAACAGCAGCATCAAGGACGTTGTTGTAAAGTTCGTTGAAGATTACAACACTCTGCTTTCAGACCTTTATAAAAACCTCACCACCTCAAGACCCAAGAAGAGCGGTTCTTATTACGACCCTCTTACCGAGGAGCAGGAGGCGGAAATGACCACCGAGGAGATCGACAAGTGGAACGAACAGGCTAAGACAGGTCTGCTTTATCAGGATTCCAACATCAACAGGCTTATTTCAGACCTGAGAAGCGCAATGTCCTCCGCCTGCGACGGATATACCCTTGCAGCAATGGGCATCAACGTTTCAAGCGACCTTAATGACAAGGGAAAGCTGATAATTTCCGAAGACAAGCTGGACGCTGCCCTTGAATCCTACGGCGACAAGATAACAAAGTTCTTTACCGATCCCGAAAACGGTCTTGCATCTAAGGTAAACTCGGTTCTTGACAAGGCTGTTGTAAATTCTTCCGCAGGAAATAACGGAAAGGGCAATTACGGCTATCTCACCATGGTTGCCGGAATCGAAAATACCACCAGCGAAAAGAAAAGCTCTCTTTATTCACAGATAAGCGGCCTCCAGAAGATGATCGATACTCTTCAGAAAAAATATGAAAACGAAATGGAGAGATACTGGAAGCAGTTCACCAATCTTGAGACCTATATGGGCCAGATGCAGAGCCAGACTTCTATCTTTGATTCTTCCTATTAATTTTTACGGGGTGATTTCGGATGATTCCTAATCCGTACCAGAAATATATGAGCCAGGTTGTCACCACCATGACGCCTGCGCAGCTCCTTATTGCCCTTTATGACAAGGCTATCACGGAGCTGAACAAAGCTGTGATATTCATTGAAGACAAGAATATTCCCGGTGCGCATAATTCCATTACAAGGGTCTGCGACATCGTTGATTCTCTGGACGCAAGCCTTAAAGAAAAATATGAGGTCTCAGACAGCCTTGCTAAGATGTACCAGTATTTCCGGGAGCAGCTTATCACGGCAAACATCAAGAAGGACCCTGAGATTCTTAAGTCGCTTATCCCCTTTTTCCAGGAGCTGAGAGACGCTTTTGACGAGGCAAGCAAGAAAACATCGTAAGAGTATTATCCCTTATATCGGGGGTGCGTTTTTTGAACAGAACTATTATTGAACTTATGGATGACAAGATCCATCAGCTTGAACATTACAATGAAATAACCTCTCAGATAATAAGCGAGGATATTGACGGCGTGGGTGAGCTTATTGACGAAAGGCAGCGGATACTTACCAATATGGAGGGCATATCCGTTTCCGTCAAGCAATATGTCAGCGAGCAGAGCATCGAGCGCATGGACAAGATAAACGCTTTGCTGAGATTCGAGGACATAGGCGAGCTTAACGGCGAAATGCTTGAGCTTCAGCAGAAGATCAAAAAGATACAGAAGCTGAGAGAGGAAATAAAGGCCAACGACCGCAAGGCTTTTGCCCGTATCAAGCAGGAGCGTGACGGTCTTAAGGCAAAGCTTGACAACGCCGGCAAAAGCAAGCAGGTGGCAGATTATTTTTCGCAGTCCGCCGTTGATGTTACAAAGGGTTCAAGGCTGAATATTTCCAACTGATTTTGGCATAATTATACCAGGCTCTATTGCAAAATTATCGATTTTGCAATGCCCGGAAATAATATTTCCGGGCGGCGGCTACGCCGCTTGAGCCACCGTTCATACTGTCCTCGCAAAGCCTACGGCTTTGCAGCCGCCAACGGCGGCTGCAAACAATGTATTGTTTGCAATAGAGGACAGTATATAAAACAGGTTTTTCCGTTCCGCTGTGCAGGTGTGCGGCGGAATGGAAAAATAAATATTTGCATCTGTAGCTCAGCTGGATAGAGCGTCAGACTCCGACTCTGAAGGCCGTGGGTTCGAATCCCGTCAGATGCACCAAAAAAGCCGTTTGCAGGTGTGGCAGACGGCTATTTATGTAGAAGGACAGAAATGAAGATCATAAAATATCCCAATGAACAGGAACTTGCTTACGAAATTATCAAGCATTTTGTGCTTACTTGGGATCCCGATTTTACAAAAGTTACTTCCGAGGAGCGCAAGCAGATAGAAGAAGCAGAAAAGAGCGGTTTTATTTCCGATGAGGACATAGACTGGGATAATCTTGAACGGTATGCAGAATAAAAAGTGTGGGCAGGTCGCTGTGGTCGGTCTGCTCATTTTGTTTTACAGGCGCTTGTTTATAACAAAACAGGTCTGACCCTAAAATCAGACCTGTTTTTACTTATGCGTACAAATCTCAGACAATGCCCATAAAATATTCAACGGCAATTGCAACGATAACTACAAGCGCAGAGATAATAAAGCCGTGCAGCATAGGCGCAGCGCCGGATTTCTTCATATCCTTGAAGCCTGTGTTAAGTCCTATGGCGGCAAGGGCGGCTATCATAAGGAACTTGCTTATTTCCTTCATTGCCGAGGACATTGCCCCGGGGATAAGACCAACGCTGTTGATTATTGCAAGAGCAATGAATCCGAGAATGAACCAGGGGAATATTCTTGTTATGCCGAAGCTGCTCTTTTCACTTACGGAAACGCCGTTTGCTGCGGCTTCTTTGCGCTTTATCCTTGCGTTGATAAGAGCGAAAACAATAACGGTGGGGATAATGGAAAGGGTACGGGTCAGCTTTACCATAGTTGCAAAGTCGCCTGCCGCTTCGGAGAAAGCATAGCCTGCGGCAACAACGCTGGAGGTGTCGTTTACCGCCGTACCTGCCCACAGACCGTATGCCATATCGGAAAGACCCATTGCCTGTCCCATTATGGGGAAAAGGACTATCATTACCATATCAAACAGGAAGGTAGCCGACATAGCGTAGGCGATGTCCGTGTCGTCGGCGTCGATAACAGGGGCAATAGCCGCAATTGCCGAGCCGCCGCAGATGCCTGTTCCTGCGGAAATAAGGTTGGAGAGCTTCCAGTTTATTTTCAGCGCTTTTCCAACAAAATGTCCTATGCCGAAGCAGGTGAAAAGGGTGAACACCATAACGCAGAGGGACAGTTTGCCAACTTCAAGTATGATCTTGATATTAAGGCTTGCACCAAGCAGGATTATTGCAAATTTCAGTATGCTTTTGGACGTAAATTTCAGACCTGACGCAAAAACCTCTCCTGGCTTGCGGAAGTGATTGATTATCATTCCTATAAAAAGCGCAATTACCGAAGCGCCTATAAGGTGTATAGGCAGCAGGCCTTCAAGAAATTTTGCAGCGGCTGCGATCACAAGCGCCAGAACAAATCCGGGTACAAGCGCCCCTATCTTTTTCACTTTTTCCATATTTCTCCTCCTTTTTGAGTTCTTTTATTGATTTTATGTATTGATTTTAACACAGCTTTATGATAAAATCAAATTATCATTTAATATCATATGATAAGACACACTTATCACAATAAACAAGACTTATCAAAGGAGAAGTTATGACAGATACAAGGATAGAAACCTTTTTAACGCTGTGCAGGCTGATGAATTACCGCAGAACGGCGGAGGAGCTGCATATGACCCAGCCTGCGGTAACACAGCATATTCATTATCTTGAGAATTATTATGGCTGCAGGCTGTTTGTTTATGACAGAAAAAGCCTGAAAATGACCCACGAAGCGGAGCTGCTGAAAAAATACGCCGAAAATATACTTTATCAGGAGAAAAAGCTGAAGGAGCAGCTGTGCGAAAAGAAAGGAACAACGCTGTCCGTCGGTGCAACAAAGACCATAGGCGAGTATGTTATTGCAGACCACATTTCCGCCTATCTGAAAGACCCGTCCAACCGTATTTCGGTGTATGTGGACAACACAGAGCGTTTGCTTGATTCTCTTTCAAAAGGGGAGATAGATTTTGCACTTGTGGAAGGATTTTTTGACCGCAGCCGCTACGCTTCAAGGCTGTACCGCAGAGAGCCTTTCATCGGCATATGCGGCAGGTCGCACCCCTTTGCAGACAGGACAATTTCCCCCGACAAGCTTTGGGGCAGCAACATAATAATCAGAGAGGAAGGCAGCGGAACAAGGAACATTCTGGAGCAGCTTCTTAAAGGGTATAACCGCTCCTTTTCCGATTTCGGCAGAGTAACCACCATAAGCGAGTTCAGTCTTATAATGCAGCTGCTTGAAAAGACCTCGGCGGTGACCTTTGCCTACCGTGCGGTAAAGGAGCGGCATTCGGAGCTTGCGGAATTCGGCATTGAGGGTTGGAACGCCGTACATGAGTTCAACTATGTTTACCTTGATGCGCCTTTTTCGGAGCAGGCGGTTGAGCTTTTTGATTCCTTCCGTAAAACGGACACATAAAAATATCCCCTGCAAGCCGCATATACAGCTTGCAGGGAATATTTTTATGTGCTGTTCCGATTTTTCCAAGGTATGTACACTTCTTCAATAAATTCCTCGGGAGTATAATTGCGGTCTCCGACGCAGCTGTGCTTGCAGGCACGGCGTATCACTCCGCAGCGTTTCAGTTCAAGATTCACAAGCAGCGCCCTATAGCTGTGGTTAGCTGAAACGCATCTGAAACCGTCCTGCCTGAGCTCATTTATGAAGCTGTGCATTTCATCAACAGACGGAAACAAGACCATATAAGGAACGGACTTTTCCTCCATCTCCCAACATCTGTCGTTGCAATTTTCGTAATAATGCTCGTAGTAAACTTCCATAAGCATTGTGATTCTCCCTTTATCCTTATGATAACCCATATATCATTTATCTGTATGTTTATTTTATCACCTTGTTTTTCCCTGATATTTTTATCTTTTCCGCCTTTTTTCTTTCGGGCTTTTCAACAGGCTCTATATCACATTCCTCCGGTCGGTCGGGATTGAGCGCAGGATTGTATTTTCTGAAAATAACAAGAAAACGCACCGCAAATATCATGGTAAGAAAGCCGTTGCCCACAATAAGGAAAACATAACCGGCTATAGGCAGTATATAGCAAAGATAGGATAAGCCTATGCTTATAACAAGCAGCAAAAGGCTTGTTGGCCAGTTGTTCAAAGCCATAAAAAAGGCTGTTTTAAGCGTCTTTTTGACGGGATTTTCAAAAACTGCCTGCACAGGGAAAACAAACAGCAGTGTTATAAGATACATTGCAGCGATGCCAAGACTCAGTGCATTCATTACAAAGGAAAATTCCCCTTCGCTGTGCGCCCAGTAATAAAGGTCTGCCGCTATGACCGCACCTATGGGCAGCATAATGAAAAACAGCGCTGTTGCCTGCTTCAGGTTGCTCCTGAAGGAGCGAAAGAAATCCTTAAAAACGTTGGTATCCCTTGCACGGATTATCTTAAAGGCGCAATCATATGCCGCCGTTGTTGCTGCGCCTATTGTAAAAACAGGCAGGCTTGCTATAAGCCACAAAAACGACAGTATAAACATATCCCCCAGTCTTGATATTGCACTCCAAACCGGATTGTCTATGCTAAATAATTTCAATTGCTATCTTCCTTTCAGACCGTTACATTCTCCCATATGCTGCGGATAAGCTCCCTTGCCTCTGCGGCATTTTCGGGAGAGGTGTTTTCAAGGGAAACGTGGATATAAGGCTTATCCCTTTTTATAAAGCGCATAATTTCGGTATAATCCATCTCGCCCTTTCCTGCAGCCACGGAAACAAGTTCGTTGTCCTTTACGACAAAATCCTTTATATGCACAACGGCGATGTCCTTCCCCAAAAGCTCCATAGCTTCGGCAAAGATGCCGTCCCTGTCCTTGTAATTATTATAGCACAATAAATTCACCGGGTCAAATATGATCTGCAGATTCGGCGAAGCTATTTCGTCAAGAACGGTACGGGCTCGTTTGGGCGAATACACAATATGCTTCCACACAGGCTCTATTGCAAGGATAACTCCCATTTTTTCCGCATATTCCACTACGGGGCGGAGATTTTTTATGAAGGTTTCCAGCGCTTCTTCGCTGTGACAGGCAGGCTCGTATTTATATTCCCTGTTGGGTGCGCCTGTTTCCGTTCCCACAACTCCGCAGCCAAGCAGCGAAGCAAAGCGTATATGCGCCATATATTTTTCCGTAATGTCTTTAAGCGCCTCGCTGTCGGGGTTTGCAAGGTTAAGGTAACAGCCAAGCACGGCTATATCAAGTGAATTTTGTGCAAACAGTTTTTTCAGATACATTGCAAGCCCCGGTGTAAGCGCAGAAACGCCTGTGCTGTATTCCTTTATGGATTTTGAAAGGGCAATATGTCCGCAGGTAAATCCACGGCTTTTTAATATTGGCAGAAGCTCCTCCAAGGGCAGCTTTTCGCCGTCATGAACTCTTATTCCAAGCTGCATTTTTTCACTTCCTTAATATTTCGTCAACGCTGCAAAGCTCCACAGGCTCACCTGTCTGACCTTTGATATTTACATTTTCAAGGGTTATTTTTTCAACGTTTTCCGCAACGATGCCACGGCGTGACATTTCTTCTATACCGCAAAGCATAGCAGGGAAACCCTTTTCGGCATTATCGGCATAGGCTACCGATACATTTTTCATTGCTATCTCGCCTATTTTTCGCTCGGGCAGACCGATAAAGTACGCCGCCGCATAGTGACAGTTCCTGCATTCTATATTTTCAAAGCAAAGCCTGCCGATATAGGGGGTACGCTCGTCAACGGGAAGAGGGTTCCTGTCCTGAACATAGCCTGTCCGTCCGTCGGGGTCGCAGAAATAGAAGCAGTTTGCAACAAAGGGGGTCTTTACGCCGTCCATAAGGATATTTTTAAACACAATGTTTTCAACGACCGCTTTTTCTCCCCTGCCCCGTCGTGTTTTTATGCGAAGTCCGCGGTCTGTGATGCGGAAAAGACATTCCTCTGTCAGCACATTCTTTATTCCTGCCGACATTTCGCTGCCGACAGTAACCGCACCGTGACCGTTTTCCATTATACAGCGGCGTATATGTATATTTTCAGAGGGAACGCCGTATTTTCTTCCCATATATATCTTGCCCGATTTCAGCGCAATGCAGTCATCGCCCAAGGTGAAGTGTACGCCTTCTATTGTCACATTTTTGCAGGATTCCACATCGATTCCGTCCGTATTGGGGGAATTCTGCGGATTATTTATCCGTAATGCAGCAAGGGTGACATTTTCCGAGAAGTAGGGATGTACCGTCCATGAGGGGCTGTTCATAAGCTTCAGACCAAACACGCTTACATTCCTGCAGCGCTCAATAAACATCAGACGAGGACGGAACGCACCTACCATTACCTTTTCGTTATACCACCAGTCCTCGTGAGAGGCGTTTCCGTTCACCGTGCCGCCGCCGTAAACCGTTATATTTTCTGCGTCCATGGCGGTGATTATACCTGCAAACATTTTAAGAGGGTTGCCCTCCCATGTGCCGAGGTTATATTCGCTTTTTTCGTCATAGCTTTGTATCATTCCCGGCATGACGGGGTGGGAAAAGCGTTCCTTATCCGCAAAAAGCTCCGCTCCCGAGGCTATTTCAAGGTTTGTTCCGCTTTTAAGGAAGAGGCTTGTTATCTTATATTTTCCCTTTGGAACGAGCACACGGCTTTTTTCGGGGCAGGCAGCTATTGCCGCCTGTATATACACCGTATCGTCATGTACGCCGTCACCGTATGCGCCGAAAGCTCTTACGTCAAGAGTAACAAATTCATATTCCGTTTTAAAGGTCAGCTCTGCGGTCTCATCTCCGTATGCTGCTGTTATGGTGTACTCCTTTTCGGGCAGAAGTCCGTCTATAAAGCATATTCCGCCGACGGTCTGCAGCGTTCTGCCGTCTATCTCCGCCGATATTTTCTTCTCAAAATCAAAGCTGCCGCAGTCAGTAAGCTCTGCCAAGGCAAATCTTGCGCCGCAGCGAAGTATATTGATCTTCATTATATAAACCGTTTTCCTTTCTTATACTAATTTCAAATCGTTCTATAGACAAAGACGGCAGATAGAACACAGCCAATCAAGGAAAGCGACCGCAGCAATGCTTGGTGCCTTGCAAGGGAGCTTGACGCCGAGTGGCTGGGTTATGGCTGTCGGATTTGTCTATAGGTTGATTTGAAATTAGTATTATATAACGACACAAAGGCAGAACGCCGAAACGCCCTGCCTTATATGATTTTAACCCTTTACGCTTCCTGCGGAAATACCGTCGATAAACTGATCCTGTGCGCAGAAGAAAACTACGAGAGAAGGAATTATCGAGATAAGCGATACTGCAAGAACACGGTTCCAGTCGAAGCCTGTGTCGGCATCCATGGAAAGCTTAACGAAAATTGTTGCGGGGTAACGGGTGGGGTCCTTAACGTAAAGCAGCGGTCCCATATAGTCGTTGGACGACCACATGAACTGGAACAGCGCACAGCTTACGATAGCCGGCTTGAGCATAGGACAAATTACCATTGTAAGGGTCTGGAATGCGTTACAGCCGTCGATGGTAGCAGCCTCGTCCAGCTCTCTGGGGATACCTCTCAGGAACTGGATAAGCATAAATACAAAGTATGTATCAAATGCAAACAGTGACGGGATTATCAGAGGGAGATATATGGGGGAATCTACCCAGCCGAAATTGTTGTAAAGGATAAACTGAGGTACGTTCATAACTACCTGCGGCAGGAACAGCGTTGCCATCAGAACGGAGAACAGTACATTTCTTCCGACAAAGTTGAATCTTCCGAAGCCGTATGCAGTAATGGTACAGGAAATAACGGTGAACAATACCTTGGGCAGAACGTAGCTGTATGTGTTGACCATTGACTTGAAAAGGTTGATCTGTCCGCCGTAGTCGTTCATGGCATTTTTATAGCCGTCAAGGGTAGGGTGTGCGGTGAACGGAGTAAGATTGCTGAATATCTCATTGTTTGTCTTAAACGTTGCACCGACCATCCATATGAGAGGATATATCATAACGAAGCCGACAAGTATAAGTATAACATACTTGATAACGGTTCCGACCTTTTGCCTTTGCGTATAATTCATAATTTGCCTCCTTACTTTTCATCACCATAGTAAACCCAGAACTTCTGGCTGACGAATGCGATAAGGCTCAGTACCATTACGATAACGAACAGTACCCACGCCATTGCGCTTGCCATACCCATTTCGTTCATCTTGAAGGCTCTGTTGTAAATGAGGAGCGAGAAGAGCGTTGTTGCGCCTCTCGGACCGCCCTGGGTGATGATGTACGGACCGTTGAATTCCTGGAACGCCTGACAAAGCTGTGTAACGAGGTTGTAGAAAACAACGGGAGTGATAAGGGGGACTGTAATGCTGAAGAACTGTCTTGTCTTGCTTGCGCCGTCAATGGTTGCAGCCTCGTAAAGATCCTGAGGAACGCCCTTTAGTGCCGCAAGGAAGAGCACCATTGCCGAACCGAACTGCCATACTCTTAACAGGGAGATGATAAACAGCGCATATTTTGGGTCTGCAAGCCAGTTTACACCATCGCCGCCGAAGGCTCTGATGATAGCGTTGATAAGGCCCTCATCGCGGAACAATGCTTTCCAAAGAACGGCGATAGCTACCGAGCCGCCCAGAATGGACGGGATATAGTATGCTGTTCTGAAAAGATTAACGCCCTTGATCTTGTAGTTAAGTATGTATGCGATAAAAAGTGCAAAAACAAGTTTAAGAGGCACCGTAATAAACGCATAGGAGAATGTAATGCCGAGAGAACTCATTATTTTCTTATCGGTAAATATCTCCTGATAATTCATAAGTCCCCATTTTTTTATGCCGTTGAAAAGATGAAAATCGGAAAAGCTGTACACAAACGAGGAAGCGAACGGGTACAGTCTGAATATCAGAAATCCCACCAACCACACAATAATGAACACGAAGCCAAAGTTTCTTTTGCAGAAAACCTTAAAGCTAACAGGTTTTTTTGCTGTATTTTCTTTCATAATGCCCTCCCTGAATTATAAACATTTTTCAAGCATAAGCTTCTGGGCGTATGCCATCATAAACGGTCCTACCCCTTTGGAATCATCGGACACTATTTTTTCCGAAAGATAGTATTCAACGCTTCCGTCACGCTTTTCTCCGGGACCGAGCCCTGCCACCCAGCATATGTCCTTCAGTTCAAAGCCGTCTCCCTTGGGAACAAGCTTTTCCCTTACCAAGCCATTAAAAATATCCATGCCGATGCCTGCATATTTCTCACGGCTTATAACCTCAAGACGGGCACCCTTCATTACTGCGTATGCAACCATTGCGGAGCCGGAGGTCTCGGTATAATTTCCCTCTGTTCCGGCATGGTCAATGACCTGATAGAAAAGACCTGTCTTTTTATCCCGATACTGTAAAATACCATCTATCGCTTCCCTGAAAAGATCGCCGTATTCACGGTACTGCTCATATATCTCCTCGGACATATTGTCTATAACGTCAATAAGCGCCATAAGATACCAGCCCATGGAGCGAAGCCAGAAGTTCGGTGAAAGTCCCGTCTCCTTATTTGCCCAAGGCTGCACCTTAGCCTCGTCATAGCCGTGATAATACAGCTTTTTTTGAGGATCATACATATATTTTCTGACATTTCTGAACTGAGCCAGAATGTCATTGTAATTTTCTTTTTTATTGTATCGGGTCTCATATTCCATATAAAACGGCTGAGCCATATAGAGCCCGTCCAGCCAGACCTGATACGGATAAATAGCCTTATGGAAGAAATTGCCCTCGTTTGTACGGGGCTGCTCCCTTAGCTGTCCTGCCAGAAAGTCCAGTGCCTTTCTGTATTTTTCGTTTTTAGTCTCATCATATGCAAGAAACAGGACCTTTCCTGCATTAAATCCGTCAATATTATGCTTTCCGAATTCAAAATTCGTTATAGTTCCGTCCTCTTCAATAAGAGGGTCAAGGTAATCAAGAATAAAATTCAGATATTTTTGTTCGCCTGTTGCAAAATAAAGCTGCTGACAGCCCATAAGCACACAGCCGTCCTCATAGTTCCAATAATCCTTGTAGTGATGATAGTTGTCGAGGAAATCGTTGATATATTTTATTTCTGACATATTATGCTCCTTATCCGGCATCTTCCTCCCCCTGCCCATTGAACGAGGGGAGGAAAACCGGTAAAAAAGAAGGATGAAATGAAGTTGCTTACTTATACTAATAACCATTTGTTCTATGGATAAAGACGGTGGATAGAATACGTACAATCAAGGAAAACAACCGCAGGCAGGCTGGTCTGTCGGTCAGCCCCTCTGTCACTTCGTGACACCTCCCCTCACAGGGGGAGATCACGCCTGTCAAGGGAGTTTGACGCAGAGTGGGCATATTATAGCCGCCGTATTTTATCCATAGGTTAAATGGTTATTATTATTATCACTGTAAAATTAAGGAAAGGCACTTGGCTTTATACGGTAACTGCTATTTTTATTTCCGTAAGTTTTTGTTATTTTTCTATGCAGCAACCGGTAAATGGCAGGTTTAGCGGTATTGACATTATTTTCGGCGCTATGGATATAAAATAACGAATATAAGGAACTGATAAAATCGTTCAAAGTGTTTATAGTAATAACGAACAGCGGACGTTTCGGCGGACGCACCCGAAAAAAGGAAGGAATGGTCAAAAAATGCGGAAATATATAAGAACTGCGGCTGCCGTAATAGATCTTATAATAGTATCTTTGCTTGCCTCGGTCATATACCTTAATCAATATCTTCCCAACAGCTATTATGTTACAGGAGGAAACGATCTGAATCTGTCAGGGCTTGTGGGAGCAGCTCCCTGCAGCGCTTCTGCCGGCGAAACATCATTTAACGAAGAAAGCGACAGAGCGGAACTGAAGCTTCTTGGGATAATACCTATAAAAACAGTTGAACTTCGCCGCATAGAATCGCCTGTGGTGGTTCCCTGCGGCGAACCCTTCGGCATAAAGCTGCTTACGGACGGAGTGATCGTTGTGGAAGTAAGCAGCTTTGAGACTGAAAGCGGTTTCAGATCCCCTGCAGGCGACTGCGGAATAAAGCCGGGAGACATAATAAAAAGCATAAACGGAGCGGCAGTTGCCTCAAACTCCGATGTTGAACGTATAATTTCTTCAAGCAGAGGCACCGCCCTTACCCTTGAAATGATAAGAGACAGCAAAGATTTTACCGCAACGCTTTACCCCTGCAAATGCAGCGCTGACGGAAAGTACCGTGCAGGACTATGGGTACGGGACAGTTCCGCAGGAATTGGCACCATGACCTTTTATGACCCGGATACAAACTGTTTTGCAGGACTTGGACACCCCGTCTGCGACGTTGACACAGGCGAGCTTCTTCCCCTGTCCTCGGGAGAAGTTGTAAAGGTTGCGATAAACGGCGTAAAAAAGGGAAAACCCGGAGTTCCCGGCGAGCTTATGGGCGGCTTTATTTCGGCTTTTTCTATGGGCAGCCTTACCCAAAATACAGAATGCGGTCTTTACGGTGAGCTTGACGGCTTCAATGCCACAAATCAGGCTATCCCCCTCGGAGTGAAACAGGAAATAGAAACGGGCAAGGCATATATTTTCACCACCGTCAGCGGAACTACGCCGAAAAAATACGAGATCTGCATAGAAAAGATAGACCTTGCCGATTTGGACGAAAACCGCAATATGATAATAAGAGTAACGGACGAGGAGCTTCTCAGAGAAACAGGCGGAATCGTTCAGGGAATGAGCGGAAGTCCCATAATCCAGAACGGCAAGCTGGTGGGAGCGGTCACCCACGTTTTTATAAACAATCCCACAAAAGGCTACGCTATTTTTGCCGACACAATGTACAGCAGAATGGAACCTATGCAGCTTGCAGGGTGAAATAACACAGGGCGCACGATATTTCGCACGCCCTCTGCTTTATTTGGAATACTCCACTTTATTTGTAAGTTCTTCTCCGTTAAAAAACTGTTTAAGGTTAAATATCGTTACCTCGGCTATTTTTTGCAGCGCTTCTTCGGTAAGGAACGCCTGATGTGAGGTCATAAGCACGTTAGGCATGGAAACAAGTATAGACAGAACATCGTCGTCAATTACCGTGCTTGAATAATCCTCAAAGAAAAACGCTGTTTCCTCCTCATAAACGTCAAGACCTGCTCCGCCTATCTTCCGTTCTTTAAGAAAACGCACAAGAGCGTCGCTGTCAATAAGCTGACCTCTGGAGGTATTGATGATATAAACTCCGCCCTTCATCTTTTTTATGCTTTTTTCGTTTATAATATACCTCGTATCGGAGGTAAGCGGACAATGAAGGGAAATAATGTCGCTCCGTGCAAATAACTCGTCAAGTGGAACATAGTTTATTCCCGAATTTTCCTTCGGATAGGGGTCGTAGGCAACGGTTTCCATGCCAAAGCCCTTGCATATATTCATAAAAATGCAGCCTATCTGTCCCGTACCGATTATTCCGGCAGTTTTTCCGTGCAGATCGAAGCCTGTCAGACCGTTAAGGCTGAAATTAAAGTCCCTTGTACGGTTCGATGCCTTGTGAATTTTACGGTTAAGGGTAAGGAGCAGAGCCATGGCGTGTTCCGCAACGGCATAGGGAGAGTAAGTGGGAACTCTCACAATGTCTATCCTTCCCTTTGCGTATTTAATGTCAACGTTGTTATAGCCTGAGCAGCGCATGGCGATCAGCTTTACGCCGATCTCGCACAACCTGTCTATCGTTTCCCTGTCAAGAGTATCGTTTACAAAAGCAACGACAGCCTTACAGCCTGCCGCAAGTCCTGCGCTGTCGGCGGTAAGCTTATGCTCGTGAAATTTGAATTTAAAACCGGGATTGAGTTTAACGAACCATTCCTTGTCGTAAGGCTTTGTATCAAAAAATGCGACCTGTTCCATTAATAATTAATCCTTTCTTGTGTTTTTTAGATTATTATTAACAGAACAGGTCAGCTTATGCGCATTATTTGTCTGAAAAAAGGATTTTTTCAACAAGAGCTGCTGCGTCCTCTATACAGCCTGTACAGCTTCTGAGGACGTTGCCCGTGTCGATGCCCTTTAATTCACGGCATACCGAGGAGCCGTTTTTTTCAATAAAGGAAGTGATTATCTCCTTTGACAGCTTATAAGTCTCCGCTTTGGAATTGGGCTTTTCAAGATTTCCGCTGCTTGAAGCAAGTCCTGCCAGAACAGCCGCTCCCGAAATTGCTCCGCAGGTGCCCATGGTACTGCCTATGCCCAGACCGAAGCCTTCTGTCATTTTAAACATTTCTGTCTCGTCTATGCCGAAAAGATCGCAGTAAGTACAGGCTACTGCCTGAGCGCAGTTGTAGCCTTTGTTATGACGTTCTATTGCAGACCGGATCCTGCTTTCCATACAGACCTCTCCTTTACTTTGAAGCTATTTCCGAAATAACTTTGTTTATCAGCTTTCCGTCTGCCTTGCCCTTGAGGTCTGCCATAATTGTTTTCATATATGCACCCTTGTTTCCCGAAGCGATAAGCTCGCCGAACTTTTCTGAAATATAAGGGCGAAGCTCCTCTTCCGTCATCTGTTTCGGAGCAAAGGAACGAATTATCTCCAGCTTGTTCTTATATTCCGCAAGCTGCTCGGCTGCCTCGGCAGGACAGGTATCAACCTGCTCCTGTGCAATTTTCAGCTCTTTAAGTATAACGCTGTCAACCAGTTCATCGGTAATATTGTCTCTTTCGCCGGAATCTATGGCAACCTTTTTAACTGCGGCAATAAGGGTCTGAACCGCCTCCTTGCGCTGTGTATCTCTTGCTTTCATAGCTTCTTTCAGAGCTGTCTGCAATTCAGTAAAACTCATTTTAATGTACCTCCGTAAAAAATTTAAACTATCTTTATTATATCACCGTGACGAAATTTGTCAACATCAGGGAGCTGTCTGTCTGAAAGATAAATTTTCACCTGTCAATTTTATCAAGAACATCTTTAAGCATCTCGGCATACTGCTGTTTAAGCTCGGGAGGATATTTTATCTCCGCCTTGCTGCCGAACTGGAAAAGCCAGCCGAAAAACGGTGCGGCAGCTTTTATGCGCACTTTTACCTCAAAGCGTTCCTCTCCCGACGGCTTCAGTGCAGCATCCTTGCCGAAGCGGTCTATCACTGCATTTATAAGGCTGTTGTCAAATTCAAGGACAGCCTCTGCCGAACCTCCGCTGAACATTGAAAAGGTGGCATTCATATAATCGGAAATATTGAACTCCTCGGGCGCTTTTATAACGTTATCGTCAAGTATCTTTATTTCCGACATTCTGTCTACCCTGAAATTGGTAAAGGTCTCGGGGTATTTAAGATAGTATGCGATAAGGTAATATTTTTCATCGCTCCATGTAAGGGCATAGGGCGAAGCTATCCTTACTCCGCTGCGGTAAACAGGCTTTTTGTCAAGTCCGTAATCAAAATAGCGGAATGATATTTGCTTTCCGTCGTTAATGGCACGGTGTATAGCGTCCACGTTTATGTAAATACGCTCGTTAACGGATTTCACTCTGTCCGCAACAAATACCTGCCGCTGTATGAGCTTTCCGTCATAAACGCTGGCGAGGGATTCTATTTTTCTGAGAAGCTGCTTGGACTTTTTCTCGGTAAGGAATTTTGCCGAGCATACTGCGTCCGCAAGAAGCTTAAGCTCAGGCAGTTCAAACTCTCTGCTGCCGAGATAATAGCTGTTGGAACGGCTTTTTACGCTAACAATGTCCATTCCGAAATCAACAAGGCAGTTTATATCCTTGTAAAGCGCCTTTCTTTCTGCCGTAACGCCGTACTCCCCCAGCATTTCTATAAGCTGTGCAATGGTCGCAGGGTGGTTTTCATCGGTTTTTTCATAAAATATCTTTGCAAGGCACAAGATCTTATTATGCCTGTTGGATGAATTACACGTTTCCGCCATAACGTTTACCATTCCTTTCGTGTTATCTTTATAATTATACCATTGCCGTATTTGAAAATCAATTATTTTTAATATTTGAATAAAAAATTTTAAAAAGCTATTGACAAGCGTGTATAGCGGTGATATACTGTGTATATCAGATATACACAGTATAGAGGTGATAAGTTGAAGATAGATATTAATTATACCTCCGATAAGCCTATGTATGAGCAGATAGAGGACTGCATAAGGCAGGCGGTTTTATCGGGGAAGCTGGAAAACAACACTCTCCTGCCAAGCGTAAGGCAGCTTGCGGCGGATATAAACGTCAGCACCATAACCGTCAAAAGAGCCTACGCCGACCTTGAACGTGAGGGCGTTGTATATACGGTTTCCGGCAGAGGAACATATGTAAGGCTTGACAACGTGAACAGTCTTCAGGACAAACACACGGCAGAACTGCTTGAACAGCTTGAGAAAACCGTTTCCGAGCTTTGCCGCTCCGGCACGGAAAAGGAAACGGTCATCGGAACAGTAAACAAAATTTATGATAATAAGGAGATCGGGTAAAATGAGTAACTACGCTTTGGAGATAAACGGTATCTCAAAAAGATACAAGGAATTTTTAATGAAGGACGTATCCCTTAAACTTGAAAAGGGTACGGTAATGGGACTTGTTGGACAGAATGGCGCAGGCAAGACCACCGTTATCAACCTTATTATGAACAAAATAAGCCGTGACGGGGGCGAAATAACGGTTTACGGTCTTGACAATCTGCAAAACGAGCCGGAAGTCAAGAACCTTATCGGCTATATTGCCGACGAGGAATATATGTACTTCAACTCCAACCTTGAAAAGTACAGAAAGATATTCCGTATGGCTTACGATAACTGGGACGATGAGCTTTTTGACAGCCTTTGCAGGAAATTTGACCTTTCCAAGACTCAGAAGTTCGCTGCGCTTTCAAAGGGTATGAAAACCAAGGCTATGCTTGCTCTTGCACTTGCACACAAGCCAAAGCTGCTCATCATGGACGAACCAACTGCAGGTCTTGACCCTGTTGCAAGGATAGAGATACTTGATATTCTCCGTGATTTCGTTTCAGACGGCGAAAAGTCCGTGCTTTTCTCCACACATATCACAAGCGACCTTGACAAGATAGCCGATTACATAACCCTTATCATTGGCGGCGAGGTCGTAGAGTCTATGTCCATTGACGAGATAGAAGAAAAATATGCAATTGCGGCAGGAGAAAATCTCCCTTCGGATAAGCAGAAGCCTTATCTTATCGGCTGCCGTCAGGGTTCGTGCAGCTTCACTGCTCTTGTGCGCAGAGAAGATATACCCAAGCTGGGCAATGTTACCATACGCCGTCCCGACGTTGAAAGTCTGCTTACCCACAATATCTGGCATAAGAAAAACGTAGAGGATGTGAAGTAAATGAGCGCAAAGGAGCTTTACAAAAAGGACAAAGCCGTTATTATTGAAACAATAGGCAGAAAAATGATTATTTTAGGAGCAGTTTACATTATTATAGGAATAATTTTATGTATTGCGTTCTTTTTTGCACTTTTCGCATCGGAAAATGAAGGAACAGAAAACATTGTTGGCATAGGAGTAAACAGTCAGGTTCTGGTCTTTATGGAATATATGGGCAGCGTATTTGTCCTCAGCGGAACAACCCCCTATGGAGGTATGAAAAACGTTGGTGCTTCAAGAGAACAGTTCAAGGGCTGTCCCACAAATCTGGACACCTTTATGACCGTTCCCATAAGGCGGAGCAGCATACTGCGCTATCAGCTTGAGGTACTGATGGGAATTCAGCTTGTGATCTCCGCAATAGTTATTGCAATGGCAGTTTATGTTGTATATTCGGGCGGCTTATTCAGCACAGTAATGACAATGTCAATTATTGAGCTTATGCTCATAAGTGCGTCATTGTTTCTTTCGGTTTATGCTGTGCTTTTCCGCAGCGAAAGATTTAACAATGCAATTAACGTTTTTATATGTACGATCATTATTATAATATCAATTACTATGATATCGATGTTTTTGGCAGCTATCGTATTGGAAAATAACCGCAGCTTTGAAGCCTTTATAAGTGCTGTACCCTTCGGTATCACAGGTATGGTCATTACTTCGGCGATCGCAACAGCCGTTCCTGTTGCAATGTACGTTTTCTATAAGAAATATGCTCTGAAAAGAGCTTCGGAGGTGGGCTGGTATGAATAAAGCAAAAATAGCCGTGGGAAAACTGCTGAGCAACCGAGGCGTTGTCATCTTTACGCTCCTGTCATGGCTTGTCAGCTTCGGTTACTGCGGATTAATGTTCTCGGGAGAAAGCGACAGAAGCCTGATGAACGATTATGAAGGCGGTATGTCTATAGCTGCAAATATGTTCGGAATGTTCACGGTATTTGCAATAAATATGATACACGAAGAATTTGAAAAAAAGCTGAAAACAATAAACGTTCTTCCCGTAAAAAAAGAAACGGCCGTAAATATCTTCATTGATTCCTCTGCTGTCGTTTACGGAGTGCAGAATTTGTTTTACATAGCTTTCTGCTTTTTGGTATTTGCAATGGGAAAAATAAACTCCGTTCAGCTTGCCTCCATACTTGTGAATTTTGTCTTTTTCCTTATGGTGTCAATGATGATAGTCTGCGCATACACCTTAGTCTGCCGCAGCGTTTCAAACAAAATGGCAGCACTGTCGCTGTTCTGGGTAGTGATGTGTATTGTTCTTGCACTAAAGGGTAAGCTGGATTCCAATATAATCACAAGACAGGACAATACGGTTTATCTGACCGTCATTTCGATACTTGCTTTACTTTCAACAGCAGCATTTGTACTTGTAAGAAATAAAACTGCAAAGGTGTTTTACTGATGGACAAAATCAAGAAAAAATACATTCTGTGCAGGCTGTGCGGAATAAACCTTCTTTCCGTGCTGTTCGGTGCAGCGATAATCATATTTTTATCAAGGATAACGGGAATGTCCCTGCTGCTTTTAAATGAAGCAGGCTTTTCGCCATGGATCTCATACGGTATGGAAACGGTCATTTTACTTTGGCTATATTGGATAATGTTTGAGTTTTACAAGCGGCATAAGGAGGCTGTAAAGGTGCTGCCTTACAGAAAAACGGAGCTGTTCGGCGTATGGGTGACTTTCTTTAAGATAATATCGGTGTTCCGTGTACTCTTTAATGCAATAGGAATGGCCGAAGAAATGGAGTATTGCTTTTTGCCCTATCTTATTTCGGGAAAACAGACCCGGGAGCTTATGCTGCAATGCGTTGGAGACGCTGTATTCATTCTTTTCAGCGCAAGCCTTGATATTATAATTTTCTCGCTGCTTATTTATAAAACAATGACTTTTATTGAAAACCACAAAGCGGATGCGGCGTTTTACATTTATATAGGCATTATTACTGTCCTTTGCATTATATTTGGAACTGTAAAATCAGCTGCGGCGGCATTTATACCTATGACTAAGGCTGCTGTAATTGTTTATGCCGTACTTTTTGCAGCGTCGCTCATTGCAGGAGATACAGTTATCTCAAAATTAAAGAAAAAAATCGGGGAAAACAAATAATCGATCCGGTCGGTCCAAAAAACCGATCGGAATTTTTTTATAAAAACTATTGACAAATTATATGCGCAGTGTTATACTGTATATATCGAGATAATAACAGTATATTCAGAGGTACCTTATGAAAATAATTTTAAAAAACAAGTCTGACGTACCAATTTACGAGCAGATAGAAGAACAGATCAAATCTCAGATACTTGACGGCAAGATCGGAGAGGACGAACAGCTCCCCTCCATAAGGCAGCTTGCAAGAGATCTGAAGATAAGCGTTATCACAACTACCAGAGTTTACAACGACTTGTCGGAGGAAGGGTTTATTGTATCGGTGGCAGGCAAGGGCTACTATGTTGCGCCGAAAAACAACGACCTTCTGCGGGAACGTATGCTCTGCGAAATGGAGGAGGGACTTGAAAAAGCCGTCACAAACGGCAGAAACGCAAGTCTTGCGGACGATGAAATAATCGCTGCGCTAAAAACGGTTTTGGAGGAATAAATATGGAAAATATACTTGAAATTCAGGGGCTTTGCAAGAAATACAAGGGCTTTGAGCTTAAAGATGTGTCCTTTGCCCTGCCCAAGGGGTACATAATGGGCTTTGTGGGGCAGAATGGCTCGGGCAAAACCACCACCATACGCTCTATACTTAATATGGCGAACATCAACAGCGGCAAAATAAGCGTTTTCGGGCTTGACAGCGTTTCCGATTCAAAGAAAATAAAGGAGCGCACAGGCGTGGTTTTCGACAGCCTTTATTTTGCGGAGCATCTTAAAATAAAAGAGATCGAAAACCAGTTAAAAGGCTTTTATCCCGACTGGGACAGCGAAGGCTTTTTCGGCAGGATAAACAGCTTTGGGTTGCCGCTGAAAAAGAAGGTGGGAACATTCTCAAAGGGCATGAAAATGAAGCTGATGATAGCTGTCGCTCTTTCTCACAATGCGGAGCTGATAATTCTTGACGAGCCTACAAGCGGTCTTGACCCTGTGGCGAGAGATGAGCTTCTTGATATTCTTGCCGATTATATTGCTGACGAGAACAGAGGAGTGCTGTTTTCCACCCACATAACCGCCGATGTTGAGCGCATTGCGGATTATGTAACGGTGCTTAACGACGGTAAGGTCTGGTTCACGGGAACTAAGGACGAGCTGACCGAAAAGTACGTTGCCATTAAAGGAGACGAGGCTGATGTTACGGACGAGTTGAAAAGTAGGTGCATAGGTTTCCATTCCTACAGAAACGGCTTTGACGCTATGCTTGATACGGAATATCTGAATATGCTTCCGAAAGAGATCGAGTACGAAAAAATCAGCTTTGACGAAATACTGGTTTATATTGCAAAGGAGAATAAAGATGAAGGACATAATTAACCTTATGAAGCTTGACCTTATCTGCATTAAAAAGAAAACTCTTATACCTATGATAGCGGCTGTGGCTTTTTTTGCCCTGTTCGGCTTTTACATGGGACCTCAGTTTATGATGCCGATAATCATTTTTTCGGGATTATGCGTACAATCCGTGTTCACCATAGCTGCCAAAAATGATTTTAACAAGCTTTACGGTGTACTTCCCGTAAGCAGGAGCAGCGTTGTTTTTGCAAGGTTTCTTTTAGGTGTGGTTTCCGTAGGAATTGTTACTGCAGTTGTGATACTTCTGGGGCTGGCGGCGGAACGTGCGGCTTTATTTGAAAAAACGGACGAACAGCTGGCGCAGTATTACTATGCTTCAAAGGATGACGGCTTCACAATTCCGATGATGGGTGCCGTGCTATTTGCCGCTACCTGTATACTGACTTCCGTTCAATATGCGATACTTTTTATCCTCGGCGTTGAACGAGAGACCGTTGGAATGCTCTGCGCCGTTATAATTACGGCCATAATGATATTTATAATGGTTGCCGTAAATATCGAGATAACCACCGGCGCTGCCGAGCTTCTCAGCAAGATCTATTTGAAAAGCGAATACCTGCTTTATGTCGCAATATACGCATTCGGAATTGTTGTAGCAGCTGTCTTTGCGCTTATTACGGGAGCGGTCATGAAAAGAAGAGAACTGTAAAAGCATACTTTCTTTCTGAATTTTCATTGTCTGTATTCTGCATTTCAAATTGCATATGTGAATAAATATAAAACAAAATGCAAGACTTTTTTGAAAGGCTTGCATTTTGTTTTGAAATGTTATAAAATAATATATAGTGCATTTCCAACTGTACGCACAGGGAGTACAAATGTATTTTACACGCGCATTTTATTATACTAATAACCAATTAAAAACTGTACAAAAAATCGAGCTTAATCTTGCATATATGGATTATGCGAAGATTTTTTGTATACAGTTTTATTGGTTATTTGTATTACAAATGCAGAGTTGATTAATTGTACAGTTTTATCTAATACAGATCGAAAGGAAAGAATATTTTATGCTTCTTACTGAAATGAACAAGGCTCAGCTTGAGGAATTTAAGGCTGAGTGCGAGAAGGCTTACGAGGCCTACAAGGCAAAGGGACTTAAACTTAATATGGCAAGAGGAAAGCCCGGCGCAGACCAGCTTGATATTACCATGCCTATGCTGGACGTTCTCAACAGCAGCTCCGACCTTACAAGCGAGGACGGAACCGATGTCCGCAACTACGGCGGTTTGACAGGTATTCCCGAGGCTAAGAAGCTCTTTGCCGAAATGCTGGGCGTTTCTCCCGAAGAGATCATTGTGGGAGGCAATGCAAGCCTTTCGCTTATGTACGATTCCGTTGCCCGTGCAATGACCCACGGCGTTCTCGGCAGCGAAAAGCCCTGGTGCAAGCTGGACAAGGTCAAGTTCCTCTGTCCTGCGCCCGGTTATGACCGTCACTTCAGTATCTGCGAGAACTTCGGCATTGAAATGATAACTATTCCTATGCTTGAAACAGGTCCCGATATGGATATGATCGAAAAGCTGGTTGCCGAAGATGATTCTGTCAAGGGCATCTGGTGCGTTCCCATGTACTCCAACCCCGACGGTATCACATATTCCGACGAGACCGTAAGACGTTTCGCAAACCTTTCCCCCAAGGCAAAGGATTTCCGCATTTTCTGGGATAACGCATACTGTGTTCACCACCTTACCGACACTCCAGACACTCTTCTCAACATTTTTGACGAGTGCAAAAAGACAGGCAAGGAAGATATGGTGTTTGAATTTGCTTCAACATCGAAAATCTCCTTCCCAGGCGCAGGCGTTGCGGTAATGGCTGCTTCAAAGGCTAATATTGCGCAGATCGAAAAGATACTCGGTATTCAGTACATCAGCTATGATAAAATAAATCAGCTCCGCCATGTAAGATATTTCAAGAACTTTGACGGTATCAAAGCAAAAATGGAGGAACACAGGGCTATTATTGCGCCTAAATTCAAGCTTGTTCTCGATACTCTTGAAAAAGAACTTGCTCCTTTGGGTGTTGGCGAATGGCATAATCCCAACGGCGGCTATTTCATATCCGTAAACACTCTTAACGGCTGCGCAAAGAGAGTTGTTTCCCTCTGCAAGGAAGCAGGCGTTGTTCTTACAGGCGCAGGAGCAACCTTCCCCTACAAGAACGACCCCAACGACAGAAATATCAGAATTGCTCCCACATATCCGCCCCTTAACGAGCTGGAGATCGCTATCAACCTTTTTTGCCTCTGCGTAAAGCTGGCAAGTGCAGAAAAACTGCTTGCCGAATAATACTAATAACCATTTAACCTATGGATAAAATACGGCGGCTATATTACGCCCACTCTGCGTCAAACTCCCTTGACAGGCGGCAGCCTGCCTGCGGTCGTTTTCCTTGATTGGACGTATTCTATCCGCCGTCTTTATCCATAGAACAAATGGTTATTAGTATAAAATATAAAACACAAAGCCGCTTCCGACTAATTCGTTGGAAGCGGCTGTTTTTATAGATTTATTTTCCCAGCTTTGCAAACTGCTCGGCAAAAAGATTTCCCATTGTGAAACCGCCGGTAGAATGAGTGCTGCCGTTATATGTAACCGAAGATTTGTGCTTTATCTGGTCGATACGTTCCTTATCGTAAAGGGTCTTCATAACTTCGGCTGTATTTATTGCATCGGCAAGAGCGCCGTGTTCCTTGCCCTCGAAGCAGACCTTAAGCGTGCCGAGAGCATTTGAAAGACCCATATTTTTTTGAAAGCCCATTATACGCTGATAAATTTTCTGAAGGTCTATCCACCTGCCGCAGAAATAATCATAGTATTCGCTGTCCTCGCCCAGTTTAAGTATAATTTCAGATTCAAGAACGTTTCTGTCGGTGCCGCTCCATGAGTATATTCTGAAGCGCTCCTCCCCTATCCAGCCGCGGAATTCCTCTATAATCTCTTCAAAGCTGCCCGACTCTGCGAGCATTTCATCTGTTATACCTGTTAAAGTTGTAATTTTAGGAGCAACAGTATTATATCTTGGTTTTATGTAACGCTGAAATTTATCTACTATCTTATTATCGCTGCCTACTTTTACTGCACCTATCTCAATTATTTCATGTTGAGCAATAGCTTTGGCTTCTTGGTCACTGATCGGGTTAAACTCAAAATCCAGAACAATTTTATTTCGGTTATTTTCCATTTTTTACGTCTCCGTTCGTTATTAATACTAATCTTTAATCGTTCTATAGACAAAGACGGCAGATAGAACACAGCCAATAAGGTAACCACGTTTACCTTGGAGAGCGACCGCAGCAAGGCTTGGTGCCTTGCAAGGGAACTTGACGCCGAGTGGCTGGGTTATAGCTGTCGGATTTGTCTATAGGTTGGTTAAAGATTAGTATAAGATATAATATAACTCTATTATACCCCATTCCGCTGTTTTGTTCAAGAGATTTAGAGAATAAATATCAAAAAACACAGCAATCTTTCATTCGAAAAAAGCGTGTGTCACTCCCGGTAAAACGTTATAAGCACGATCACACCATTCTGACAGGAATACCGTGCTTTTTCATTTCTTCCTTGACCTCGCCAACGGTAAGCTCCTTATAGTGGAAAAGCGAAGCTGCAAGGGCTGCCGAAGCTCCTGTTTTTTCAAAGACATCTGTAAAGTGTTCAAGCTTTCCGCAGCCGCCGCTGGCGATAACGGGTATCTTTACAACGCTGCAAACGGCGTTAAGCATATCAATATCAAAGCCGCCCTTTACTCCGTCCGTATCCATTGAAGTGAGAAGTATCTCACCTGCTCCAAGCTCCTCCGCTTTTTTTGCCCATTCCACGGCGTCAATGCCCATATCTATCCTGCCGCCGTTTATAACAACGGTATAATGTCCGTCGGGGCATTTTTTGGCGTCAATGGCCACAACAACGCACTGACAGCCGAAAATATCCGCTGCTTCTTTAATAAGCTGAGGATTTTTCACCGCAGCGGAATTAACGGACACCTTATCCGCACCTGCACGGAGAGTTTCTCTGAAATCGTCGATAGTGCGTATTCCTCCGCCTACTGTAAGCGGTACAAAAACCTTTTTTGCGGTATTTCTTACAACGTCCAGCATTGTTCCCCTGCCCTCGTGGGAAGCTGTTATGTCAAGGAAAACTATCTCGTCTGCGCCCTGTCTGTCGTACTCGGCAGCACATTCCACAGGGTCGCCGACTTCCTTTATCCCTACAAAATTTATACCCTTAACGACCTTGCCCTCACGAACATCAAGGCAAGGGATTATTCTTTTTGCAAGCATGGCTTTTCCCTCCTTATTCTGCAAGAGCAGCAAAGTTTTTCAGAATCTTCAGACCTGCTGCGCCGCTCTTTTCGGGGTGGAACTGGGAACCGTAAACGAATTTACCGTCATAGACAAGCGCAGTTACCTTTCCGCCGTAATCGCAGTAAGCTGCAACGTCATTTTCATTGCAGACTGCGGCATAGGAATGAACAAAATAAACGTACTCATTCTCCGAAACGCCCTTTAAAATGGGACATTCCTTATTGAATATCAGACCGTTCCAGCCCATATGGGGTACCGACAGGTCGGTGCGCTCTATCTTCTGAACGCTGCCCTTTATAAGTCCAAGTCCCTCTGTTTCTTCAAACTCATAGCCCTTTTCAAATATAAGCTGCATTCCAAGGCATATGCCGAGAAAGGGTTTTACCCGGGACTGTTCCCTTATAACGTCTGTAAGTTCGCTTTCGTTAAGCATTTTCATTGCCCACGGAAAAGCGCCTACTCCGGGAAGTATTATTTCGTCAGCTTTGCGTATTTCTTCTGCGTCCGCTGTCAGCTTGCCGTCAATTCCAAGGTAATCCAACGCATTTTTTACGCTGAATATGTTTCCTGCGCCGTAGTCAACAATAGCAATCATTATAAAACACCCTTTGTAGAAAGAATTTCGCCGCCGTTCAGAGCTGCAGCTTCTTTAAGTGCGTGTGCCGCAGCTTTAAAGAGAGCTTCAATGATGTGGTGATCGTTTTTTCCGTATTTTTCAATAACGTGGAGAGTTATGCCGCCGTTGAAAGCAAACGCCCTGAAAAATTCTTCGGTAAGGCAGGTATCAAAGCCGCCTACCCTTTCATCGGAAAAATCCGCTTCAAAAACAAGGAACGGACGGTTGCTTATATCAAGGCAGGCAAAACCGAGAGCTTCGTCCATAGGGATATAAGCGGAGCCGTATCTGTTTATGCCCTTCATATCCCCTATTGCCTGCTTAAAAGCCTGACCGAGAACTATTCCGACGTCCTCCACCGTGTGGTGAGGGTCAACATGGAGGTCTCCCACGGCATTTACCGAAATATCAAAGCCGCTGTGTACCGAAAGAGCAGTGAGCATATGGTCAAAAAAGCCTATTCCCGTAAAAATATCGGCTTTTCCGCTTCCGTCAAGGTTCAATTTAACGGTTATATCCGTTTC
Source organism: Oscillospiraceae bacterium (assembly GCA_022769565.1). Lineage (GTDB taxonomy): Bacteria > Bacillota > Clostridia > Oscillospirales > Ruminococcaceae > UMGS363. The sequence goes on along the minus strand of JALEJQ010000027.1, from coordinate 17,126 downwards.
CTTGGTTTTTCTTGTAATTTCGGATGTGCGCATTTTTATCCTCCTTACATTCCGGCAAGTATTTCATCAAGAGCGGAGGTCACCGCTTTGTTTTCTTCCTTTGAACCTACCGTGATCCTTATATAGCCGCCCATATATCTTACAGCGATCGACCTTTCAAGCAGCTTTTCGTGAATTTCCTTTGCCGCAGAGGTCTTTATGAAAACAAAGTTTGCCACAGAATCATAGACCTTTTCAAACTTTGTGTATTTTAAGGCAAGCTCGTTGACAGCCTCCTGAAGCTCCTTGCGGCTTTCAACGATCTCGTCACGGAACTTTTGGAGAGTGTCCTTTTCGGAAAGGATTATCCTTCCTATTGTCTGAGAAATGGTGTCGGTATTGTATGGCGACTTAACAGCTCTCAGCGCATTTGTTATCTTAGGCGTTGCCACTGCGAAGCCAAGACGTATTGCCGCCATTCCCACAGCCTTTGAACAGGTTTTAAGGATAATAAGGTTATCGAACTCCTCAACTCTGTCAAGAATGCTCTGATCCCAGAAATCCATATACGCTTCGTCAACGATAACAAGACAGCTTACGCCCTTCACAAGTCTGATAACGTCCTCTTTTTTCAGACCGAGAGAGGTAGGGTTGCAGGGGTTTGAGAAAATGACAGCCTTTATCTCGTTGTTGTTGCAATACTCGATAACCTTGGAAACATCTATCCTCAGGTCGTCGCCCTTAGGCATGGAAACGACCTGCAGCTCGTAAAGCTCGCTATAAAAAGCGTACATTGAAAAATCCGGTGAAAGAGTAAGCACCTTGTCGTGTTTTTCAAGAAAACAGCCGCAGATAATGCTTATAAGCTCATCGGAGCCGTTTCCGGCTGTAACAAGTTTCTCGGAGATGCCGTACAGCTCTGCAAAAGCCTTGTTTACCGCAGAAGCCGCAGGGTCGGGGTAACGGTTAAGGCTAAGACCCTTTACCGCTTCGGCAATTTTATCTCCGAATTTTTCGTTGATGTTAAAGCAGGATTCATTTGCGTCCAGCCTTATTTTATAATTTCCCTCAATAGGGTCGTAAGCCTCGATTTTTTTCAGCTTATTGTTTAACTCGTACATAAAAAACGGTTCCTCTCTGCCAGAAGCTATTATTCAAATCTTACCTTTATTGCATTTGCATGAGCAGTAAGTCCCTCACGCTCAGCAATACATACAATATCGTCCTTTGCATCGAGAAGCGCCTGTTCGGTGTAATAAATGAAGCTGGAGCGCTTTGTGAAGCTTGCAACGGAAAGGGGCGAGAAAAATCTTGCTGTTCCGCTTGTGGGAAGAACGTGGTTGGGACCTGCGTAATAGTCTCCAAGGGGCTCGGGAGCGTATTTTCCCAGGAAAATGGAACCTGCGTTGTCAAGTCTGCCAAGGTATTCCATAGGATCTGCCACCTGCATTTCAAGGTGTTCGGGGGCAAGTGCGTTGGCAATATCAACAGCGTCATTAACGGACTTTGCAATAATAACTGCGCCGTAATTATCCAATGACTTATCAATAATATCTTTTCTTGAAAGAGCTTCCTTCTGACGCTCAATTTCCGCAATAGTCTTATCGGCGATCTCCTCGCTTGTTGTAATAAGGATAGCGGAGGCAAGAACATCGTGTTCAGCCTGTGACATAAGGTCTGCGGCAAGGTACTTCGGGTCTGCTGTTTCGTCTGCAACAACAAGTATTTCGCTGGGACCTGCCACCATATCTATATCCACAATACCGAAAAGCAGCTTCTTTGCCGTTGCAACAAAAATATTTCCCGGACCTACTATCTTATCTACCTTGGGTATTTCCTCGGTACCGTATGCAAGAGCCGCAACAGCCTGCGCTCCGCCTGCCATAAATATCCTGTCAACGCCGCATATAGCCGCAGCCACAAGAATATCCTTGTTGGGAGTTCCGTCCTTTTTAGGCGGAGTTACCATTATAATTTCCTTTACTCCTGCAATTTTTGCAGGGATCGCATTCATAAGCACAGACGAAGGATAAGCAGCCGTGCCGCCGGGAACGTAAAGTCCCACTCTTTCAAGTCCTCTTACACGCTGACCGAGAATAACTCCGTTAGGCTGGGGATCAATAAAGCCCTGCTCCTTCTGACGCCGGTGGAAAGCAGTAATGTTTTCCTGAGCGCTGAGAAGAGCGTTGACAAAATCCGAATCAGCCTCGGTGAGAGCGTCGTTAATAACATCTCTCGGCACCTCGTAATACTGGGGCAGCTTGCCGTCAAATTTAAGCGTATAATCCTTTACAGCCTTATCGCCGCCGTTTTTTACGTTTTCGATTATCTCTCCAACAATTTCGCTTACCTTTTTATCCTTTTCGCCGTTGCGCTTTTCAACTTCTTTAAGAAAGTTCTTTTCATCGGTTCCGTTTGCATAAATTTTCTTTATCATGTCTGCTGTTATATCCCCCTTCGGGAATATATCCTCCTTCCGATAAGTGATGTGTGAGGTTTATTTTTCGATATTATTTTCAATTTTCTTAATAAGCTCTTCTATTTCATGCTGACGTATTTTAAGGCTTACGGTATTAACGATAAGTCTTGCCGAAACAGGAGCAACGTCCTCATAAACTTCAAGTCCGTTTTCACGGAGAGTAGTTCCCGTTTCCACAATATCCACAATTGCGTCTGCAAGGTCAAGCAGAGGCGCAAGCTCCACGCTTCCCTCTATCTTTACTATCTCAACGTCCATGCCCTTTTTCTCGAAGAAGGAACGTGAAACGTTGGGATATTTTGTTGCAATGGTTTTAACGTTGTAGCCCTGATAAAAATCCTCGCCTTTTTTTCCTGCAAGAGCAAATTTGCAGCGTCCGAAGCCAAGGTCGGCTATCTCAAAAAACTTGCCACTCATTTCCATTATGGTGTCCTTGCCTACAACGCCCATATCGCATACGCCGTGTTCAACATATGTAATAACGTCCGCAGCCTTTGCAAGCACCACTTCAATGGTATCGCCTACGGGAAGTATCAGCTTTCTGCCCTTATCTCTTACAGCGGAGCAGTCATATCCTATTTTTTCAAGCAGAGCGACCGTATCCTTTTCAAGTCTGCCCTTTGTAAGCGCAATGCGCAGCTTTCTGTTTTCGTTATTCATTGACGTTCACCTCCGCTTCGGTTATCTTGTCGGAAACACAGATAACCTTTCTTATCTTTCTGTCTGCGGCATATTTTTTGGTTTCTTCAAGAGTGCCGAAAACCGAGTTTTCAACGGTCAGACCCTCCGAAATAAGTTTATGGGCATATTTCAGACCGTCCATCTCATAGCCGTTTTCCGCAAAAACAACTGCGTCCGCAGCAGGAGCCTTATATGTGTTGGAACGCTTGATGAGCTTTGCCGCAGCATCAATATTGACAGCGAAGCCTGTTGCGGGAACATCATATCCGAACTCTGCGAGAAGATGATTGTAACGTCCGCCGGAAAGGACTTCATCACCGCAGCCTTCAAGGTAGCCCTTCATTACCACGCCGGTATAATAATCCATCTTATTTACGATACCAAGGTCAACGGTTATCTTTCCGTCATATCCGAGAGCGGAAAGGTCGTTGTAAATTGCCTTCAAATCGGAAAGTATCTTGTTTATTTTCTCGTCCGCAAAAAGATTTGCAGCCTTTTCAAATACCTCAACGCCGCCGAAAAGCCTCGGCAGCTGTTTCAGCGCATTTGTTATCTTGTTGTTTCCGATAGAATCCAATAGGTCGTTAAGTGCAGGATAGTTCTTCACTTCGATAAGGCTTCTTATTTCCTCCTTGGAAGCGTCGTCTGTATCCAGCTTGCTGACAAGCTCTCTGAAAAAGCCTATATCCCCTATTTCAAATCTGAATTTTTCATTATCGCAGGAAGCAAGAACTTCAATAGCTGTTGTAATTACTTCAAGGTCTGCTCTGCGTGAATCGGAGCCGATAAGCTCAATGCCCATCTGCTTTATTTCATCACTTCCGCCTCGCATTGCAGGGCTGTTGCGGTAAACATTCTGTCTGTAAAACATACGCAGGGGCAGCGGCACTTCCCTGAGCCTTGTAGCCGCAACTCTTGCAATAGGCATGGTGGAATCGGGTCTTACCACAAGAAGTCTGCCCTTGCCGTCCACCAGCTTATACATACTTTCCTGAGGAAAATATCTTGAACGAAGGTTAAACACATCAAAAAACTCAATTCCGGGGGTCACTATCTCACAATATCCCTTTGAGGAAAATATCCCTGCTATCCTCTGCTCGATACCGTTTCTTATTGCACAGTCCTCGAACAGCAGATCGTTGGTTCCCTCCGGCGTTATCAAATCGTACTGCTTCATTTATTTACTCCTTTTCTCTTATACACTTTACCGTGTTAAAACATTAGCATACTATCTTGATATTATAATAACATAGTATCACTTGGAAGTCAACAGTTTAAGTTGTTAATTTTTTGAAAACAACAAAGCGGAGAATGAAACCACGGTGAAATCAATCGGAATTCAATCTCCGCACTTGTATATTATATCAGAACAGCGACATCTGGTCGGATTTCGGCAGCGAACCCATTGCACCAATGCTTTCAAGGGTCTCAATTACCGATTTTGTGGCTCCGCTGCGCTCCTGCAATTCGTCTATGGAAAGGAGCGGACCCTGCTGAACAGCATCATATATTGCTTTAGCGGCATTTGCGCCTATTCCGTTGGCAGCGCAGAAGGGCAGACGTATTTTTCCGTCCTCAATGGTGTAATCCGTACCGTGGGACTTATAAATGTCTATGGGCAGGAACTCGAAGCCTCTCTGCATCATCTCATTTGTTATCATAAGCATATCCATAGTGGAGGTTTCCTTGGCTGTTCGGTCGTTGCCCTTTTTCTTAAGCTCATCAAGCCTGAAACGGACAGCCTCCTTGCCCTGAACGGCGGTCTCGGCGTCAAAATCTTCTCCGCGCACCGTAAATATCGTTGCATAGAAAGCGAGTGGATAATAAACCTTGAACCACGCAAGTCTGTTGGCGGCAATAACGTAGGCTGCGGCATGGGCTTTCGGGAACATATATTTTATCTTCAAGCAGCTGTCGATATACCATTGCGGTACATCATGGTCAAGCATATCCTGCTTCATTTCGTCTGTCAGCAGCTTTGGCGCTTTACCCTTTCGGGTTATTTCCATTATCTTGAACGCAGTTTTCGGCTCAACTCCGTGGTAAATAAGATAGGTCATAATACCGTCACGGCAGCCGATAACCTCGGAAATAGTACAGGTTCCGTTTTTGATAAGATCCTGTGCGTTTCCGAGCCATACGTCCGTTCCGTGGGAAAGTCCCGAGATCTGGAGCAGGTCGGAAAACTTTTTAGGCTGTGCGTCCACAAGCATCTGACGGGCGAAGCCTGTACCCATTTCGGGTATGGCAAGAGTGCCTGTTTCGCTGTCTATCTGTTCGGGAGTAACGCCCAATGCTTCGGTAGACGTATATAAGCTCATTACCTTTTCATCACCGGGGAAAATATCGTCGGTCTTGATACCCGTCATATCTTCAAGGTGCTTATATAACGTCGGAACATCGTGTCCAAGCTCGTCAAGCTTCAGAATGGTATCGTGAAGCGAATGAAAGTCGAAATGGGTGGTTATAAAATTTGAATTCGGGTCGTCGGCAGGGTGCTGTACGGGGGTAAAGTCGTAGACCTCAAATTTTGACGGAACAACGACCATTCCGCCGGGGTGCTGGCTCGTTGTTCTCTTTATACCCGTGCAGCCGATGGTAAGCCTTGAAATTTCCGCCTTGGTAGCGGTCTGACCCGTTTCTTCAAGATAGTGCATAACGTAGCCGTATGCCGTTTTATCCGCAACGGTGCCTATTGTACCTGCCTTGAACACGTTGTCAACACCGAAAAGTTCTTCCGTGTACTTATGGGCAAAGGTCTGATATTCGCCCGAAAAGTTAAGGTCAATATCAGGTGCCTTGTCGCCGTCAAAGCCGAGGAAGGTCTCAAAGGGTATATCGTGTCCGTTCCTATTGTAAGGCGTACCACATTCGGGGCAGTCCTTAGGGGGCAGGTCAAAGCCTGAGCTAACAGAGCCGTCAGTAATAAATTCGCTGTGCTTGCATTTGGGGCATATGTAATGGGGCGGAAGCGGATTTACCTCGGAAATTCCCGCCATTGAAGCCACAAAGGAGGAACCTACCGAACCTCTGGAGCCTACCTGATAGCCGTGCTCGTTGGAATTTGCCACCAGTTTCTGCGCTATCATATACAAAACCGCAAAGCCGTGCTTTATAATGGAGGAAAGCTCTCTGTCAAGGCGCTTTGCAACAAGCTCGGGAACGGGGTCGCCGTAGATTTCCTTGCACTTCGCCCATGTGATGCGCTGGAGGTCTTCCTCTGCACCCTCGATCTCGGGGGTAAAGGTTCCCGGAGGGATAGGAACAATATCGGGATTTACCCAGTCAGCTATCATATTGGTATTTGTAACAACTACTTCGTAAGCCTTTTCCTTTCCGAGATAAGAGAACTCTTCAAGCATTTCATCGGTAGTTCTGAGATACAGCGGCGGCTGATTTGCACCGTCGTTCATTTTCAGACCGCCCTGCTGCAGGATACGGCGGAAAATTGCATCGGACTTGTCCATAAAATGAACATCGCAGGTGGCTACAACGGGTATTCCAAGCTCTTCGCCCAGACGGACTATCTTTTTGTTAAGCTCCTGCAGGTCTTCAATAGTGTTGAACGCAGGCTGGTCGGGGTCTCTGATAAGGAACTCGTTATTTCCCACAGGCTGTATTTCAAGATAATCGTAAAAACTTGCTATCCTCTTTATATCTTCCCAAGGTCTTCCCTCTTTGACCGCAGAAAATACCTCTCCTGCTTCACAGGCACTGCCGATTATAAGTCCCTCTCTGTGCTTCATTACCTCGGATATGGGTATCCTCGGCTTTCTTCTGTAATATTTCAGATTGCTGAATGAGATCAGTTTATACAGATTTTTCAACCCGATAGCGTCCTTGACAAGGATTATCTGGTGATACATTTTCAGCAGACGGGGGTCTACATTCTTTACGCAGGCGTTTATCTCGGAAATATACTCTATCTTATGTTCTTCAATAAGCCTGCCTGCCAGCTTGATAAATATTCTTGCAAGCATTTTTGCATCGTCGTCGGCTCTGTGGTGGTCGAATTCACCCAGTTTCAGTTCCTTTGCAACGTTGTCCAACTTATGCCTTTTAAGCTCGGGCAGCATACTTCTGCTCATTACCACCGTATCTATCTCGGAAAACCGAAACACTATCCCGTAACGGCGGCAGGCTGCTCCGATAAAGGAACAGTCGAAGGAAGAGTTATGTGCAATAAGCACAGGCGAATAGCCGCAGAAATCAATAAAGCTCCTGAGTGCTTCTTCCTGTGAAGGTGCGTCCTTTACATCATCATCGGTAATGCTCGTCAGCTCAGTTATTCTTTCGGGAATATGCCTGTCGGGGTTAACAAAGGTCTGAAATGTCGCTTCAATTTCAAGATTATTCAGCTTTACTGCGCCTATCTCGATTATTCTCTCCGCTTCGGCGTTAAAGCCCGTGGTTTCTATATCAAAAACAACAAGCTCGTCCTTAAGGCGTTTATCCTTGTAAAGTCTTACAGCTTCCATACAGTCGTTTACGGAATAAGCCTCGCAGCCGTAAATTACCTTAAAATCTCCGCCCTTTTTGCGTATATCGGCAACTGCAGAGCTTGCTTCGGGGAATGCCTGAACAACGCCGTGGTCGGTTATGGCTATTGCCTTGTGTCCCCATTTATACGCACGTTCAATAAGTTTAGCGGCAGGAGTGATCGCATCCATCATTGAAATATTTGTATGAAGATGAAGCTCAACTCGTTTTTCCTCAGCATTGTCCATACGCTCAATGCGCTGCACCTTCATAATATCGTTGGCTTTGAACACAAGCTCGTTTTCAAAGCTGTCAAACTCCGTTCTTCCTCTTATGAGCAGAGTTCCGCCCTTTGCAAACCTTGCTAAAAGGTTTTCGTCCTCTTTATTTTCAAAGCTCTTTATGGAAATTGAGCTTGTATAGTCGGTTATACTGAGGGAAACCACACGCTTTTCGCCGTTTTTGGTGCGTATTTCCTTTTCCTGATAGTCGAAAACATCACCCCAGACAGTAATATTGCTTACCTTGCCCTGAATATCGGCAATATTTATAACGGGTGAATCTATTTTTCTGCCCTTGACTATCTCTGCACCCTCGGATAGTATCGGAAGATCCTTATAATTTATCGTAACAAGGTTTTCGGCGGACATTTCAGTATCAAAGGACGGCGCAGTATTTTCCGGCGGAACATAATCCGGCGGAGGAACGTTTGCTATGTACGCACGAAGGTCGTTTTCATAATCCGCCTGAGAATCCCCGTTCTGAACGCCGCCGTTTACCAGAACGACCTTTACATCTCTCTGAAAAAACTCCTTTACAGTCTTTGCAAGCTCACGCTCAAAGCCTGCCTTGCACAGCATATCATAGCCTGCGCCCTTCATATTCACCGTAAGAGTGGTTCCGTCAAAATTGTACAAAGCGTCTTTCAAATGTCCGTTTATGACGTACATACTTCGCTTAAGTATTTCCACAAGCTCGGGAACGACACGCTCGCTGAAAAGATTGGGGGTGTAGCGGCATATGAGGGAAAACGTCTGAAGTCCCATTGCCTTTTCAATGCTCTTTTCAAAATCGGCAATATATTCGCTGCTCTGCACACGGTCAAAAGCCGCATAAACATACATTTTCTTAAAATCTTCCGTATGTTTTATTTTAAGCATTTCGCCTTTTCCGATAGAGTTCGGGATATGCTCGATATACTCCGAAAAAAGTTCCTTAATAAGCATTGAAATTTACAACTCCTAAATTTTTTCTATCTCGGCAAGAAGCTCCTCAAGTATTCTGTCCTCGGGGATCTTCCTGAGTATTTCTCCTTTACTGAAAAGCAGTGCGCAGCCGTCGCCGCCTGCGATACCGATGTCGGCTTCTCTTGCCTCTCCCGGACCGTTTACTGCGCAGCCCATAACTGCAACGGTTATGTCCTTGTCTATCCTGCTTATCTCCTCTTCAACTCTGCGTGCAAGTCCGATAAGGTCTATCCTTGTTCTTCCGCAGGTGGGGCAGGAAATGAGCCTTGGACCGCTGCCTCTGTCTATCGCTTTGAGAATGTCCTTTGCGGCATAGACTTCTTCAACAGGGTCGGCGGTAAGAGAAACTCTTATGGTCTCACCTATCCCGTCGCAAAGGAGAGAGCCTATTCCCACCGCAGATTTGATAAGTCCCATATGCGCTGTTCCTGCCTCGGTAACGCCAAGATGGAGCGGATAGCTGCATTGCTCGGCAAGCAGACGGTAGGCTTTTATCATAGTGTTTACATTTGAAGACTTGATAGAAATGACAATATCGTCAAAATCGCAGTTTTCCAACAGCTTTGCGTGACCAAGTGCGCTTTCAACAAGAGCCTCAGCCGTTGGAGAGCCATATTTTTCAAGCAGTTCCTTTTCAAGAGAGCCTGAATTTACGCCTATGCGGATAGGGATGCCCATTTTTTTGCATATATCGGCAACAGCCTTTATACGTTCCGTATCGCCGATATTTCCGGGATTTATCCTTATTTTGTCGATACCTCTTTCAGCGCTTTCTATTGCAAGTTTGTAATCAAAATGAATATCAGCCACAAGGGGGATATTTACGTTATTTTTTATGGCAGGGATAAGCTCCAGCGCTTTTTTGTCAGGAACGGAAACTCTTATTATCTCGCAGCCTGCCTGTTCAAGCCTTACCGCCTGCTTAACGTTTCCCTCAATATCGTAGGACGGTACACTTAGCATAGACTGAACGTAAATATGCTTCCCGTCAAGTGTAACGTTTTTCACCTTTACAGGTTTAACAGCTCGCATACATCCTCCTGTTATTAAACAAACAGATTTTTAATATCGTTAAAGGTAACAACAAACATAAGCACCAAAAGCAGAGCAAAGCCTACAAAGTGTATCATTCCCTCCACTTCGGCTTTCATGGTTTTTCTTCTTACAGCCTCAACAATAAGAAGAACGAATCTTCCGCCGTCAAGGGCAGGAATAGGAAGAAGATTGAAAATGCCTATATTTATTGTAATAAGCGCAGCCATTTGCAGAATAAAATCCCAGTCAAATCCTGCGGCTGCCACCGTTGTGCCTATGGTCGAAACAATGCCCACGGGACCTTGGAGGTCGTTTATTCCGTATTTTCCCGTTATAAGGTCTTTCAGTGACATAAGGACAACTCTTGCGTAATACACCGTTGATTTGGCAGTATAAGGGATTATGTTCTTTAAGGTTATCTTTTCGGACATTACCTTAAAATCGTACATAAGGGTCTGCTTTCCCGTTTCTTCATCAACTGTCATGGGGAAATGAACGTCTTTCAGCTCCACCTTCTCCCCGTTACGCTTAACGGTAAAATCAACTATGCCGTCCTCATCGCTGCTTAACTGATAGGTTATATCCCGTGCGGTAAAAATTTTCACGCCGTTTATTTCGGTTATGGTATCGTTAAGCTGAAGTCCGTATCCGGGACTTACTGCGTCGTCGGCAAAATAAACAATAGTTGAGGATATGCCCTTTCCGCTTACAATAAAGGAGATCAGGACAATTATGAAGCCCAGAACGATGTTCATAAATGCGCCTGCAACGATCACCGCCATTTTTGCGGCAACAGGCTTTTTGCGGAAGGAATTGGGGTCTTCCCTGTCCTCGTCCTCGCCCATTGAGCAAAATCCGCCTATGGGAAAAAGCCTTACGGTAAAAAGAGTCTCCCTGCCCTGTTTACGGAAAATCGCAGGTCCCATTCCTATTGCAAATTCGTCCACCCTTACGCCGCACAGCTTTGCAACAAAGAAATGTCCGAATTCGTGTACGATTATAATAACGCAGAAAATAACTATAGCTATGATTATTGATACAACTGTATTCATCGGGTCTATACTCTCCTAAGAACAAACTCTCTCGCCGCTTTATCCGCATCCGTAACATCGGAGTATGTATTTATTTCCGACGGCTTGAAGTGCGACAGCGACTCCTTTACAAGCTCCCCTATTTTAAGGAATGGTATCTTCCTTTCAAGGAATAATCTCACCGCTTCCTCATTCACCCCGTTGACAATGCAAGGATAAGCTCCCCCTCTTTTTATGGCTTCGATACAAGAGGAAAGACAGTCAAAGGTCTCAAGATCGGGCTTATAAAACGTAAGAGTTCCGTAATCTGTCAAGGATAAAGGCTTTACATCACATTCCAAACGCTGCGGATACAAAAGCGCATACTGAATAGGTATCTTCATATCCGGCGTACCAAGCTGGGCAATGACCGAATGGTCGTCATACTCCACAGCCGAATGCAAAACGCTTTCCCTGTTAACAACTATTTCAATATTATCGGGAGAAACGTCAAAAAGCCATTTTGCCTCGATAAATTCCAAGCCCTTGTTCATAAGTGTGGCAGAATCTATCGTTATTTTGCTTCCCATGCTCCAGTTGGGGTGGTCAAGAGCCTGCTCCACCGTTACATTCCGCAGCTCCGCCTTGGTTTTTCCGAAAAAAGGACCTCCGGACGCTGTAAGAATGATCTTTCTGAGCTGTTTTCTGCTGTTTCCCTGCAAGCATTGAAAAATAGCCGAATGTTCGCTGTCAATGGGATAAATATTCACGTTTTTATCCCGTGCGGCTTTCATTACAATTGCTCCGCCGGCAACAAGTGTTTCCTTATTTGCAAGAGCAACGTCGTTCCCTGCTTCAACAGCCTTAAGCGTAGGAAGCAGACCCACCATACCCACAACGGAATTTACAAAGAGGTCTATGCCGTCAAGCTCTGCAGCTTTACACAAGCCGTCCATCCCACAGGCTATCTCTGCGCCCGTATCAGACATAAGAATTTTAAGCTCACGGTATTTGTCCTCGTCATAAATGCAGACATACTCCGCCGAAAACTCATGCGCCTGTTCAGCCAGCAGCTTTACATTGCTTTTTGCCGCCAGAGCCTTTACTTTAATATTATGCTTGCGGCATACGTCTAATGTCTGAGTGCCGATAGAACCTGTAGAACCTATCAAAGAAATTGTTTTCATCCGCCGCCTCCATATATAAAGCGATATAACTTTACAGCAATAACGCAGTTATATTTTCAAATTAATATCAGGGTATGCACATAATGCATACCCCGATAATCAGTTAAACATCTTAACATATTCAAAGGTCAATGCCATAAACGGCGCAACAAAAAGTACACTGTCAAAACGGTCAAGCACACCGCCGTGACCCGGCATTATCTTTCCGAAATCCTTGATATTATTCTGCCGCTTTATGAGCGAAGCGGACAGGTCGCCGATAATGCTGAGTATTCCGCTTATAAGTCCAACGCATATCACCCAAATATAGTTTATATCGAATCCGTGACCGTTGTATTTCATAATAAGCTGATATACTACAACAAAGGCCAGAAGAATAAGGGTGCCTCCCACTACTCCCCCGACTGCCCCTTCTACGGTCTTTTTCGGAGAGATCTCGGGACAAAGCTTATGCTTGCCCAGAAACGTTCCCACGAAATAAGCTGCGCCGTCGCTTAGCCATGCAGCCGCAAGACATATCACAACAAAAAACTTTCCGTGAACGCTGTCCATATTCTTTAATCTTACCATACAGCACATCGCCATTGACGAAAGTATCGTTGAAGCTATCATAAAGCACAGCTTGTCAAAGTTGAGCTGCTTGTGATAAAAAATATATCCTGTCATCATAGCAAGAATGCAAAGCGCAGAAAAAATATAGATAACGCTCTGGCTGCAGTAATGAGTCAGAAACGGAAGCGCCGCCGCAAAAATGAAACATACGGCGCTGTGTATCTTATATTGCAGACATTTGCAGTTTGACAGCAGTTCATAAATGATACCTACCGTCAATACAGAAATGGCTATATCCAAAACCACCGTGTCTGAAAGAATAATGACAATTACGCCGATAGTTATTCCTACAATTGCCGTTAAAATTCGTGTCAGCATACAATTTATTCTCCCATTTTAATGAAGCAGAACAAACACAGCTCCGCATAACAAATCAATATTGACCGTCACTTTACAGTATAGTGCAGAATTTACAAAATTATACAAAATTGCCTTCCGAACATAAAAAAGCAAACGTTATACTCCGCCAAATCTTCTTGACCTTGATGAAAATTCCTTCAAGGCTTTATCCAGTTCTCCCGATGAAAAATCCGGCCAAAGAACATCGGTAAAATAAAATTCGGCATAAGACGACTGCCATATAAGGAAATTGGAAATTCTTTTTTCTCCGCCCGGTCTTATAAGAAGGTCGACATCGGGCATAGTTCCCGTATAAAGAAGGCTTGAAACAAGGCTTTCATCAATGTCCGACAAAGAAATATCGCCGTTTTTTACAAGTCCGGCAATTCTTTTTACAGAATGTACAATGTCGTCCCGTCCGCCGTAATTCATTGCAACGGCAAGGGTCATTTCATCGAAATTTTCCGAAGCCTTTTCAAGATAAACCATTCTCTCACGCATCTTCGCATCAAAGGGTGACTTGTCTCCAAGGAAAATAAGCCGTGTATTGTCCTTGGCAAAATCCTCCGCCTCGTCAAGATACTGCATGAAAAGCGACATTATTGCGTTGACCTCTTCACGGGGACGTTTCCAGTTTTCGGTGGAAAAGGCGTAGAAAGTAATGTTTTTTATACCGATCTTCTTGCAGTAACGTGCTATTCGGCGAAAAGCTCTTGCACCCTCTGCGTGACCGGCAGTTCTGGGCAGACCTTTTTTCTCTGCCCATCTGCCGTTGCCGTCCATAATAAAGCCTATATGAACGGGAAGTATGTTTTTATCCGCACTCATTATATAGACATAATTTCCTTTTCTTTGTCTGCAATAGTTGCGTCAACATTGTCGCAGAACTTATCGGTTACCTTCTGAATATCCTTTTCGATATCCTTCATATCATCCTCGGTGATCTCGCTGTTTTTCTTCATGGTCTTCAGCTTGTCAAGAGCGTCACGTCTGATGTTTCTTACTGTTACCTTAGCTTCTTCGCCGTACTTCTTTATCTGCTTAACAAGCTCCTTGCGGCGTTCCTCGGTAGGCTGAGGGAAAGAAAGTCTCAGGACTTTGCCGTCGTTTGTGGGTGTGATGCCTATATCGGAATTAAGGATAGCTTTTTCGATAGCTTTGAGCTGAGTAGCGTCCCAAGGCTGGATAACAAGAGTTCTTGCTTCTGAAACGGAAATTGCAGCCATCTGCTGTACAGGCGTAGGAGTTCCGTAATAATCTACAACGACCTTGTCAAGCACGCCGGGATTTGCTCTGCCGGCTCTTACGGTAGAAAGCTCATGTTCGAGGCTCTTCAAGCATTTTTCCATTTTTTCCTGGGCTGTTTTAACCTGTTCGTTCATAATATACTCCTTTTCACGGCATAAAATGTTTTTTTATTTAATTTCCGGCTGCCTTTGCCGTAAATCGCAGCGGAATAAAAAGTTTACTTTCTGTCAATAACGATAGTTCCGACCTTTTTGCCCATGCAAGCGTCATAAATATTGTCGGGGCGGCTAAGATCGAACACAATAATTGGAATATTGTTGTCCTTGCACATGGAAGCGGCTGTGCTGTCCATTACAGCAAGATTTTTTACAAGGATATCGTTGAAGCTGAGTTCGTCATACTTAACGGCATCGGGATATTTGTTGGGGTCTTTATCGTAAACACCGTCAACCATTGTGGCTTTAAGTACAATATCGGCTCCTATCTCGGCAGCTCTCAGTGTCGAAGCCGTATCTGTGGAAAAGAAGGGATTTCCCGTTCCGCAGCCGAAAATAACTATCCTGCCCTTTTCAAGGTGGCGCACAGCCTTATTGCGGACATAGGGTTCCGCTACCTGGTGCATTGCGATAGCCGTCTGCACTCTTACGTTCGTTCCGAGGGATTCCAGCACATCGGCTACGGCAAGAGCGTTCATAGTTGTGGCAAGCATACCAATATGGTCGGCTCTTGTTCTGTCCATTGCTCCGCTTGAACGGCCTCTCCAGAAGTTTCCGCCGCCTACGACAATGCCTATTTCAACTCCGGCATCCGCACATTTTTTTATACTTTCGCAGATAGGAGTGATCGTGGCATAATCAAGTCCCATCTTTTTATCTCCCGCAAGAGCCTCTCCGCTGAGTTTAAGCAGGATTCTTTTATACTTTGGTTCGTCAGACATATACAATTCTCCTTTACGCCATTAATAAGACCTGTATCTTTTTTATTTTACTATATTTTATTGGATATGTAAAGTGCCGAACAAAAATTTTTCCGTTTATTTATCATTTTTACGATTTTTTATCCGCAATATGGGTAAGCAGATAATCGCCTATTTCAAGGTATACATCTCTTTTAAGCCTGTTGCCAACGCTTTCTGTCTTTGTTTCGGGCAGTTTGCCGTCGTTTCCAACAAAATAAGTATTAAGGTCGAGGTAATGGACACCGTTTTCGTTGGCAAATTCAAGCAATTCCGAGTTAAAAGCGCTTATCTTCACATTAGAAACGCTGTCGTTTTCTAACTTTGCCGTTACGGGCATAAGCGAAAGGATATAAACTCCTGCATCCGGATTTTTTTCGGCAATGGCATCGGTCAGACGTTTCAGACCGTCAAGACCTGCCCCGATGTTGTCCAGGTCGTTTATTCCTGCCATAATATAGTAATTTTCAAAGCTGTTTCCGTTGATAAAGCTCTCGGTCTCGGTGCTCAGTTCTTCAAGCAGAAAGTCACCCGACAGCATATTTTCTTTGGGAACGACCTTATAATCGGCAAGTCCGTTCAGCTGGTTCATTACGATAAATGCAGCGCTGTCGAAGTATGTTTCGTCTGCTTTTTTTCCCAACGGCACGGGGTTTACAACGCTCTTTACAGCCGAGCCGTCAGCCTCATAGCTTTCACCCGTGGAAGCTTCTTTCTCCTCTTCCACGGTTTTCACAGAAGGAACTGCGCCATCGGAATCGCTGCGCATATAAAGTGCAAAGCAAGCTGCAAAGCTGGCAAATATAAAAAGAAAGATAAATGATATTCTGAATTTTGCAGTTTTCTTTTCCTGATGTACCTGCATAAACTTATCATGCCTCCGCTGCGGAAGCAGACCTCCTCTCTGATTTGCTGAATATCCTAAAAATCTGTAAGATTCGACTATATACAATATTTACAAATTGTTTATTAAGATTATACTACATTTTATTAAGATTTGCAATAACTTTGCGCTAATATTTATAATTTTTTAAGAAACGTCATTACGCACAAGAAAACACGGCATTTTCTGCATTTACATTTACCTATCTTTTTTGGGGTAAAATAAAAGCACCCTTGTTCAGAGTGCTTAATCAACAAATTCAATTTTTTCAACATCTTCTTGAAGAAATTTACACCCCCCTGCACTTATCGCCCAACAGGCAATCTCATTGGAGTCTTCATCTTCGCAATATCCGCCGCACAATCCTTCAAATACTGTTCCGTCGGTTTCGATCACTCTGACTTTCTTTTTCTTATAAAATGTGTTGGCATCATCAACAGCTTTATCCCATTTTTCAAAGTCAATCATTTTTTCACCTCTCTATAACAGTAAAACCCGTCAACCCGAACCCGGGAATTATCCGGCAGAAGCCCCGTAGCCCTAAGATGTTCCTCAATTTTTCAGCACAACGGACTTCCGCTCAAATTCACGGGTGCATTTGCTGCAGCGGAAAATTTCTTGAAATAATGAGTACTTATGATCACAATACAAATTTTATCACAGGCTTTTGCAGTTTGTCAAGCAGATCAAGCGTAAACGCTTATTTGACATTTTTAAATGAAATCTGTACTGTTTTTTTCTATCCCAAAAAAATAAAATGAATAACATTACCTAAAAATGACAAATATAATTACATTAAATGTTATTTAATAATATCAGCATAGTCAAAAACAGGAAGGAAAAAGAAATGAGCATAAAAAAGATAATATCGGCATTGATAGTTACCGCAGTTTTTTTTTCATCGGTCATTTCGGAGAAAAGCGTAAGTCTTATCGTTTCGGATGGTCTGAACAGCACTTTCCCCGTCTCATATGCAGGCGGACACACAAAAT
>JALEJQ010000025.1 GCA_022769565.1 Oscillospiraceae bacterium | reverse complement strand
GTGGAATTTGCATTTGTATTTCCGTACTTCTTGGAGCCGGAAGAAAGTAAAGAAGAATAATAAGAATTGGACATATAAGCGTTGATACCATATAATGCCATAATGATCAGTCTCCTTTTTTATTTAACATATCCGCTCTTGCGGTAGAAAGCATAAGTTTTATTCTGTTTTCCTGATTTACCCTTGTAGCGCCGGGGTCGTAGTCGATAGCAACAATGTTTGCGTCCTCATAGACGGTGCGTATCTTTCGTATCATGCCCTTGCCGACGATATGGTTAGGCAGGCAGCCGAAGGGCTGTGCGCAGATGATATTTTTCACTCCGCTGCCGATAAGCTCTATCATTTCCGCCGTCAGCAGCCAGCCTTCGCCCATTTTATTTGCGGGAGAAACATAAGCCTTGGCGTTTTCCTTTGTTTCCTCAAAGTGAGAGGGCGCACGGAACCGTGAGCTTTCAAAGGCTTCTATGATAATGTTCTGCATTTTCTTGAGGAATATCTCAAGAGCACCCGAACCAATGAATTTCTTGTATGCAACGTGGTATATCTGGGTGTCAACAACGTGGTGGTCGCACATAAAGATAATGAAGTCCAGCAGACCGGGAACAACGGTCTCAACGCCCTCACCGTGCAAAAATTCTTCAAGGCAGTTGTTGCCGAGAGGAGCGTATTTTATGTAAATTTCGCCTACGATGCCGACCTTTGGCTTATCCTGAGGGGTGTAGGGTATCTTTTCAAAGTCCTTAACGATTGCCATAGCGGTATTTTTGAACTTGGCGATGCTGAAACCTTCGGAAATGAGCCTGTCCTGCCATTTTTCGATAAGCCTGTCGGTGTCGCCGAGGTTGTTTTCATAGGGGCGCACCTGATTGCCTGCCCACATAAGAATGTCGCCGTAGCAAATGCCGATAACAAGCTCCTGGAGCAGGGGAAGGGTCAGCTTGAATCCGGGGTTCTTTTCAAGGTTCGCTATATTAAGGGAAATAACGGGAACCTGCGCCATATTGTTGTTTTTAAGGGCTTTTCTGAGAAGATTGATATAGTTTGAAGCACGGCAGCCGCCGCCCGTCTGGGTTATCATAAGAGCGGTCTTGTTGATGTCATACTCCCCCGATTTGAGAGCGTCCATCATCTGACCGATAACAAGCAGGGCAGGGTAGCAGGTGTCGTTGTGAACATTTCGGAGACCCTCGTCCACTACCTTTCTGCCCGTAGAGGTGAGCAGCTTCATTTTATATCCGTGATTATTGAATATTTTAACTATAAGGGAAAAGTGTATAGGGAGCATCTGAGGAACGAGAATAGTGTATTCCTCTTTCATTTCCTCGGTAAAAAGCAGACGTCCCTGTTCGTTGTATAATAATTCCGCCATCAGATAACTCCTTTGAAAACGCCGCCCATTTGGGCAATACTGTACTTAATAAGTATTATAACACAACTCCTGACGGATTTCAACACTTTTTTATAAAAAGACTTTGGGAGATTTTTCACAGTTGAAAAGGGTATTCCGTGCCGATTGCCGTATCCTGTGCGGTCGGTGCGGAATACCCGTTTCAATTTAAACGTAAAAGCAGCTTTTTCCTGTTATGCAGCTTCTTTCGGTGCGGTTTCACAGCTTTTGCTGCTGCTTTCCTTGCTTTCCTTAACAAGTATAATGAAGAACACTGTTCCCATTATTGCAAGACCTATAAATAAGGCTATATTGATAAAAGCTTTATGTTCGGGAAGCTCTTTGACTGCTTCCGCACTCATAAAAAGCGAGCCTGTATTGCCTGCAAAATTGTTGAAAAAGGCGTGTGCAATGGCGGCAGGCCATACGGAGTCCGTTTTCTTTGCTATGTATGTGAAAAACGGTGCAATGAAAATACACATAAGACACATCAGCAGTATATTGCTTATCGGGAAAAACGGAATATCTCTGCCGAAATTGTGTCCGTTCACAAGAACGGAGGTATGCCACACTCCCCATATTATGCCCGAAACGATAAGTGCCCTGCCCGTTCCCATAAGCTCCTCAAGCTTGGGGTAAAGGTAGCCTCTCCAGCCGTATTCCTCGCCGAAATACATTCCTATCAGCAGCAGACAGGTTGCCGCCACGTTTACCATAGAAAGCATTATCTCCGGCATTTTATCGGGCATACTGTAAGGGATCCCTGCCATAAGGGGTGTGATAAGCGCATTGAGCAATGCGTAAATAAGCAGTACCCAGAACGGCATTATGTAATATTTAAGGTTGTTTTTTATGTTGAATTTCAGCATGGAATGTTCCATGCCCTCTTTTGTGAGCGCTCTTGTGATAAATGCTGCGGCGGCAGGCCCGAACATGGAAAGACCTGCGAAATTGTTGAAGGGATTTACGCTCGATGGGTCGTCATAGTAATATCTGTTGCCGCTGAGGATATTGTTGAAAATAACGTTCCACACCGTTGTCAGGAGATATGCAAAAAAGACAAATATGACAACTCTTTTTATCGTCAGCTTTTTATTCAAAGCTCTCAGCTCCTTTCAGATACAGCTTGCAAGACAGCTTATAGGAAAGAAAATACAGCACTACGGAAAATATAGGGAAAAATGCCATAAACGCCATATATCCAACGCCCGGTTCCTCCGCAAACAGTATCTCCCATATCTTGTCGAAGGAAATATTTATATTGCCGTAAAGTCCGTATATCATAATTATAAGGAACAATATTCCGAACAGCACCATTTTGACATATCCGCCGTACTTGCTGCCGAAATATATGGTAAAGGGCATTTCCACCGACCACACCGCCATAAGCATAAAGGCGAAAATTATAGCAAAGGACACTGAGGAGGACATTCCCGATATGCCCCACATTTTATACAGCACAAGGTCGGGTATCTGCAATGCGCAGTATGCAAGATTTACGATAAAAACAAGCACGATAATACCTTCGCAGTATTTTGAACCCACCTGTCCTTTTACCATAGCTGCGGAGGAAGCGGAGAAATCCGACCATTTCGCTCTTTCGTCACCGCTTATGAACACCGTGGGTATATCCAGCCAGCACACAAAAAACGCAAATGCCACAAGAAGGGATAATGTGGATACCATTGTTTCGTCCAGCGGCTCACCTGTGATAAATATCGGCATTGAAAATACAAAAGCCAGCACCAGCGTTCCGGCAAGGGAAATAAGTATGGTTTTCTTATGCACGATAATATCCTTATATATCAAGCCCCACATATTTTTTCCCTCCTCTTCAGAATTGTTATGTTTATAAAGAATGATGCCGCCCAGATAACGATGTATGCGGCAATGAACAGGGCTGTAATAATGCCTTTGTTCGTATTTACCCAAGTCATAAAGCTGTCAAGCATTGCAGTAGAGTTTTCCGACATTTTTTCTATGAAAGGAATAAATTTGGTAAACGCTCCTGCCGCTGCCGCAAGCAAGATCGCCATCATTATTATCTGCACCGTCTGCAGCTTTCTGAACTTAAGCATAAGAGTGTTTTCTATGCAGGAAATTATGCCGAAGATCAGGGGCAGTATAACTGTTCCGACAAAAACTCCGAAAGCCGAGCTGTCGTTATT
>JALEJQ010000016.1 GCA_022769565.1 Oscillospiraceae bacterium | reverse complement strand
GCTACACAGACAATGGTAGCTAAGATCGCTGACGACCTCTACGAAGTACAGGTTGTTTCCTGGTACGACAACGAGAACTCTTACACATCTCAGATGGTAAGAACGATCAAGTACTTTGCTGAACTCAAGTAAGTTCGATTTTACCTGATATAATGATTTTCCCCTCCGTAGGTTTTCTGCGGAGGGGATTTTTATTTTAATAAATCAGTCATCGCAGGCGATTATCTCGCCTTCCTCTATCTCAACGCAGCCACTGTAATCTATGTTGTCAAGATATGCTCTCAATTCGCAGTTGACCTCCTTAACATTGACAACTACCCTGTTTTTCATTATTTCCGTGCCGATAGCACTTATGCCGTGTTTTTTCATATTGTCGCCAAGTTCCTTCCGCACGGCTTCAAGCTGTTTAGCGGAATATTCGCACTTTTTTATTATAATAGGCGCAAACTTCTTCCTGTATTTCTCAACGACCTTTAAAACCGCATCTTCGTTTACCGTCATGACCACAACTGCGCCTTTGTTAACGTAAACTCCGCCGAAATCCTCATCGGATAAGCGCTTTTCAAGGGTCAGGGCTATCGCCGCTTCGCTGTAATCTGCAGCGCCGTCCCATATGCCCTTTTCGGAGAAATTATAGCTTTTGCCGTATATCTCCGCCGTTCCCACAGCCATTGCGCCGTCCTCTCCAAAATACCGCCAGCCGCCGCCGAAGCTGTACCAGCCTGTCAGTTTTTCTCCGTCAAGATAGTAAAATATTTGCCGCCCGATTTTGCAAAGCCTGTGTACCTGCCGAGGCAAACGCCGTCTGAGCCGAATTTGTACCTTATGCCGTTTATAACTGTGCTTTTTGTAAGTGCTTTGCCGCTTTTGGTGAAGTAATATTCCCTGCCGTCAATAGTTTTCCAGCCTGTTCCGCAGCTGCCGTCCTCTTCAACAAAGAAAATCGAGCCGTCCTTTTCCGTGATCCCCTCCGCAGCTGCGCATAATGGCAGCGACGACACAGCCATGACCAACGCCAGAACCGAAGCGATAACAGTTTTTTTATTCATAATGATAACCTCCGTTCAGATGCTTTTACCTATAAGACAATTCATCTGCCGAAAATTTTTCATTAAGCCGTTTTTTCTGCGATAGTCACAAATTACGGCGTTTTTTATTGTGCAGAATTCTGATTTTACGCTCCGCAAAAAGTTGTGCATTTTGTGCAAAACTGCCTTTGAATCGGTAAAAATTTTATGGTATAATATACATATTGAAAAGCTGAGGAAAAGCAGCTTCCAATATATTCCCGACGTTCATTTTCACAGAACCGTCAGAAGGAGGTGCAGAAAATGAAACGTATTATGTTTGCTTGCCTTGAACAGACAAACCGTTTTGAATGTGAAGCGGAATTTACCGCTTATAAGGCTGCTCTTGACCGCAAAAACGCAAAGTATAAAGTCATCTCCGCCGAAAATCAGAGTGACGGTTCGGTTATTGTTAAAATAAAAAAGCAGTACAACAACTACGACCTGGGCGATTATCTCGATTAAAAGGAAACACCGTACTTATCCCGGCGCTGACGGAGGCTTGTAATGGAAAAAACCGCAGAAAAAGACAATATGCTTATCCTGCCCGACTGCAGCGCCCTGAACGAAAAGGGCGGCTGTTCGCTGCTTAATATCAAGCGGTGCAAAGGCTATTCCTGCCGTTTTGTACACTCAACAGAGGACGAAAAACGGGCGGCTCTCAGCTGGAGCAGGCGGCTTTCCTCCCTCAGCACGGAGGAACAGCAGAAAATATCCAAAAAATATTATAACGGTTCAATGCCGTGGAAGGAGTAAGAGAGAATATGTTTTCAACCGGTGAATACGTTGTATACGGCGCTTCCGGCATTTGCAGGATAGACGGCGTTGAAAAGCGCAGCTTTGACGGGATACACGAAAACGAGTATTTCAAGCTGACCCCCTGCAGCTCCGTATCCTCGGCCTGCTACATTCCGGCAGATACCATTGACCGAAAAGTGCGAAGGCTTCTTACCGCCGAGGAGGTATGCGCCGTTATTGACCGCATACCCTGCATTGAAACAGTCTGGGACCCCGACAACACACGCCGCAGGGAGCTTTTCGGCGAAATGTACAAAAGCGGCGACTGCGACAGGATACTCTGCCTTATAAAATCCGTTTACGAACAGCAGCAGATGCGTTCCGCCGCAGGCAAAAAGCTGCCCTCGGCTGAAGAACACATACTGAGGTCAGCCGAAAATATCCTTAACAGCGAATTTGCCGCCGCATTGGGCATTAAACCCGAGGAGTTTGCAGGCTTTATATCCGACAGGCTCAATTCACAGCAGATACAATAAAAAAGGTTGTTATACCGGGATCCCGTCCGGCATAACAACCTTTTTCTTTACGAATTTGATTTTAGTGCTTGAAATTCCGGAGAAGCTCGTCAAGAGTTCTTGCCTGACCGCTGAGTTCTTCGCTGGAAGCAGCGCTTTCTTCGGCGGTAGCGGCGTTCTTTCTTGCAATATTTGCAACGGCTTCAAGCTTCTGACCTACGATAATAATATCTCTGCTCTGTTCTGCGCAGGATTCGGAAATGCTTTCAACAAGCCTGTTGACCTCCACGGATTTTTCCGTAACCGCTTCGAGAGAATCTGCGGTCTCGTTGGCTATCTTTGAGCCCTTTGCAACGGCGTCGGCCGTGTTGCGGATAAGTGATGTTGTTCCCTTTGCAGCCTCGGCGGACTTTGAAGCAAGGTTTCTTACTTCATCGGCAACTACCGCAAAGCCCTTGCCTGCGGCTCCTGCTCTTGCGGCTTCAACTGCTGCGTTAAGTGCAAGGATGTTTGTCTGGAAAGCAATATCGTCTATGGTCTTTACTATCTTTTCGATCTGAACGGACATTTCGGTGATCTCCTGCATTGAAGAGAGAAGCTCCTTCATGCTGGCGTTGCTGTTGGTGATACACTCGCCTGTCTGGTTGGAATAATCCTTTGCCAGCTGAGCGTTTTCGCTGCTATCGTTTATCTGTTTTACAAAATTGTCTGCTATCTCGCTCATTTCGTCAACTGCCTGTGACTGCTCGCTTGCGCCGGAAGCAAGGGAAGAAGCTGTCTCCGCAACGCTGTCTGCGCCGAGGGTTATCTCGGTGGACGCAGTGTTTATACCGTCGATAACGGAACCCATTGAAGCGGATATTCCCTCTATTGAATCACGGATAGGAGCAAAATCGCCTACATATTCGGCGTTGAATTCCACACGGAAGTCGCCGTTCGCCATATTTGAAAGGTTGTATGAAATATCGTCAACATAACGCTTCAAGGCTGCGTTTGTGTCGGCAAGATTGCGGCAGACATTACCTATTTCATCGTCTGCGTTATATGTCGGAACATAGTTCAGGTTGCCGTTTGCCATACTGTGGGCTGCGGCGTGTATCTCCTTGAAGGGTCTGAGAAGTCTTCTGATAAGCACGGTGCAGAGAAGAATGGTAAGGAGAATGCTGGGAACAATGATGAAAATGCTTATGGATTTAAGCTGCTCCGAGCCGCTTGCATATTCCTTGTATTCAATGGCGCTGCCCAGTATCCAGCCTGTGGAATTTATGACAGTTGCGGAAACTGCGCTCTTTTTTCCATTGTAATCCTTCGTTATAACTACCGTTCCCACGGGAGGTTCCATATTGCTGTAAGCAGGCACATCGGCAGCGTTCACAAATACTGCGCCGCCGTCGGAAGCAACGGGGCAATATTCGGGATTTTCGTGAACGACAAAGTTGCTGTTTGTGTCAAGAAGGAATGCGTAGGACTTGTCAAACAGCTTTATCTGCAAACATTTTTCGATAAGATAATCAATATTAACGTCAGCACCAACAACGCCGTAAAGCTCGTTTCCGTTATATATTGCAGAGGCAATAGTCACTACCATTGAGCCGGAAACGGCGTCTATGTAAGGGTCGGTGCAGATAGGCTCTCCGCCGGCAGCCACAGCGTTGAGATACCAGTCTCTTGCAGTGACATCAAAACCGTCGGGAACCTCCACCGGCACATTAAAAATAAATTCTTTGTCGGGATAAGCCATATAGATCTGGAAAACATCCTTGCTGTTTTCATCAATTACCCAGTTCAGTATGTCGACTACTTCGGTATCGCGGTCTGCATCGGAGGCTGCAATAGCTATTCCGGCTGCACGGATCCTGTACTCATTGTTGGTTATCCATTCATCAAGCTCGGTTGAAGAAGCCTCAAGAGCGCTTGCAACGTACTGCGCATTTTTCTCCTTGATGATATTATTGGCAAGTATCGCATTTATGGCAAGAGAAGCAAGAATAAGGAACGTCATAAAAACAGTAACGTAAAGAATTATTTTCTTATCAAAACCCAATTTCTTTTTCAATTTTATCACCTGTCCATTAAATTATTCTGCGGCATAAATTTTTCCCGTCAGTTTTTCCTGAACGTCTGGAACAGAACAAGCACCGCCGCAAAAACAAGATTGTATATTACCGCTGTCGTTACCGACAGTTCACTGAAGGATTTAAGAAGCACCATGGCTATGCAGATGAGTATTCCAAGCAGAACGGACACCGCTTCTATGGCAATTCCCGTTGACACCGTTCCCCTCAGGTTGCGGCAGCTTGAAATAAGAGAAGCAAACGCCGCAAATTTTCCCGAGCAGGCAAGGAGTGCCTTCTGCTTCGGCTTGTATTCGGCTGTTTCCTCATATTCGCCATGCAGACGGAAGGGAAGCAGCTTGAAATATTCGGGAGAAACATCAAAAAGCTCCGAAAGTCGGTTTATGGAAACGAGAGAATCCACCGTTCTTATCACCGTGTAAATCTCACGCTTCTGAAGCTCCGCAAGAGCCTGCTTTACCTCAATTGAAGGCGTAAGCTCCACAATAAACATTGCCGAAAGCTCGCCGGAAATGGAAAGGTACATTGCGGTCTTGCCGTTTTTGGTGTATTCCTGCTCCTTTGCCGCCGAGGGAACGCCCTCAATGCTGTGGTTTATCATAAGCTCTCTGCTGCCGAGAAGAATACGTTTGTTGTTTATCCAGCCGCAAAGTCCCATGGAATCCTCAAAAATGTAGCTTTCAACGGGGTTAAGCAGCTCCGTCTTGCCTGCGATTATGTCGTAGAACATATTTTTAAGTATGCTCCCTGCCTGTGTTGCAAGGCTTGCGGCTTCAACAATGACCTCGTCTATCCTTGTGTCGGAGAAAACCTTTATAGCGGAAAGATTTACGCTTCCCTGAGGGAAAAGCTGACCTGCGTCCACAAGAACGCTGTTGGTGTCGGCAAATTCCTCTATGCAGTCATATCCGAGAACTGCACCCTGAAGCTCGGCATTTTTCCGTGACGCTTTTTCCATAGGCAGATTTACCACAAGCATCATTGAAAAGGCGGAGCATACGGAAATGCAGCCCACAAACGCCGACATTCCCACATAAATGCCCGAAGCGCCATACTCCGAGCGAGCCGTTATGCCTGCAAGTACGGCAACGATAAGCGCCGCACCCAGAATTATGGGAGTAAATACCATACAGAATTTATCCGTACTGTCGGAGGAATAGGATGTTTTAAGGAATTCTGTAAGGAACTCCGTTTTTCTCATTGAAGCAAGTCTCGGGAAGTCCCTCAGAGCGCCTCTTGTAAAATTCTGCGCCTTGTCCTCGTCCTCAACGTTAAACAGGGCGTATTTTTCTCCGCTGCCCGAAACGAATCGGAAGCTTCGCTGCGTTCTTGACACTATCAGCAGCTTTCCTGCCGTGTTGAATACAAGTGAGCATATAGCCGCCGTAACGTAGATGTGCACAAGACTGCCTTTTATAAGATTGGTGTTTGCAAACATAATAACGCAGCTTGCAATGCTTGTTACAATGGAAACTGCACTGAGACTGTCGCAGTCCGCTTTAAGGGAAAGCAGCTTTGAAAGTCCGCAGGAAATGACCGTGTAGGAGGAAAAAGCCGCCAGCAGACCGATTATTGCGTTGACGAAAAGGAATGTGGTGGTCTGTGTGCGCTTGTTCAGCAGATCCATTATGGGGAACAAGCCCGTGTCGTTGGCAATCGAGATATAGGTGCTTACCCCAAGGCAGATAAGCAGGACCATCATACGCATAACAAGAGAATTTTTAAGCTGTGCAATGTCCGCCGCTATGGAGGGTGCATCGTCAAAACTCTCGAAATCCTCTATAACGCCGGAGGACTGCTCATCGCTTGTTTCCTCCTCAGGCTCGTCCTCTTCTTCACCCACAAGGACAAAATCCTTTATTTTCTTGCTGCGCCGCTCCTTCAGCTCATTCAGCTTGTTAAGCTCGGCATTTTCGCTGTCAAGGGGTATCTGGGAGGTATCGGCGATTATCTTACCGTCAAGATTAAGGTCAATATCGGAAATGGATTTGCGTTCAACGGGGGAAATATGCTGCGTTCTTGAAATTCTTTCCTTTTTGAGCCGCATCATTCCGTCCAGAAGCTCCGTATTGCCCGAATCCTTGTTGGTGGGCAGCTTTCTGGTGAAAAATTCGGTTATGCTTCGGTGCTGTGTAAACTCCTTTGCAGGATTTTTCGGCTTTGTTTCGGAATATTCCGCAAGAATATCGTCAAGGCTCTTGCCGCTTTTTACCGTTTCTTCCGCCGCAGACTTGTTTCCGTCCTCTTCCTCCGTTTTGTCCGAGATGCCTTCGTATTTATCAAAAGGGTCGTCGGACTTTTTGGGCTTTGGAGCGGCTTCCGGCTTCTGAGGCGGAGCTTCCGCCGTTGTTTCGATCTTTTCTTCGGCAGCAACAGCCTTTTTTCGCTTTTTTATACGCTCCGCAAGGCTTTCCTTTTCCTCCCTGTCCTCGGGATAATCGGTACCCTGCTCTATTTTCTCCGAAAATGAGCGGTCGGGACCCAGCCCTTTCAGCTTGTCCGGGTCGGGTTCTTCTTCGGGTACAGCCCCTATCTTTCCCGAGAGACCGCCGTATTTCTTTTCAAACCCGTCCCCGACATCCTCGTCCGATACGGCACGGGTATCCGAAACAGCGGCATCCTCCGCCTTTTCTTCTTTTTTCACGCCGTAGTCAAGCAGAAGCTCATCGGCGCTTTTTTTCGGCGCATCCGTATTTCCGACGGGTTTTGAATATTCGTTAAGTATATCATCGACCGAGTAACGTTTGTCCGCCAATATCGTTCTCTCCTTTATCAAGCATAAGAAATAGGGGGTTCCAAATAATTACTTCTTTACGGCTCTCTGCCTTACAGCCTCGTACATAAATATACCTGCCGCAACAGAAGCGTTCAGAGAAGTTATCTTTCCGTTCATAGGCAGCCGCACAAGAAAATCGCACTTTTCTTCAACAAGCCTGCCCATTCCGAAGCCCTCCGAGCCTATGACAAGCGCCGTTGCCCCCGTCATATCAGTTTTGGTGTAATCCTCGCCCTTTGCATCGGTGCCGTATATCCATACGCCGTTTTCTTTAAGGGTGTCAATGGCGGCAGGAATGTTGGAGACCCTTGCAACGGGGAGCCAGCTTGCTGCGCCTGCGGAGGTCTTGTACACCGTCTGATTAAGGGAAGCGCTGCGGCGTTTCGGTATGATAATGCCGTCCGCACCGGCAGCTTCGGCTGTTCTTATGATAGCGCCAAGGTTGTGGGGGTCCTCTATCTCATCGCAGATTATAATAAACGGAACGGTGCCTTTTTCCTTTGAAACGGCAAGTAAATCCTCCACTGTAACATATTCGGCACAGCCGCCCGAGGCGATAACACCCTGATGTGAAGCACCGCCGGACATACCGTCCAGCTTTGCGTCACTTACCTGCTTTACCACGATACCCTTGTCCTTCGCCATACGGCAGATAAGACCAATGCTGCCTCCTGCCTCGCTGTTGACATAAACGGTATCTATCTGCCGTCCGGATTTCAGCGCCTCAATAACGGGGTTTCTGCCAATGATAAGACCGCTGTCCTCGCCGCTCTCCTCTTCATCGGAAAAGCCCTTCGGCTCTGTTCTGTCGTTATTTCTGCTGTTATAGCGGCTTCTGCGGACGCTGTTTCCTTTTTCAGGATAACGTCCTCCGCCCTGTCCGGGTCTGTTGTTATATGACATAAAAGGCTCCTTATATTCAAAAAAATATTATTACACATATTACATTATATCACATTACTCTTCAAATTACAATAATTTTTGCGGATTAATTTTCATGAAAAAGAACTGAATTTTGCTTGATTTAATAAAAAAATCCCTGTGTGCTTGACATTAATAAAAAAACGACTATAATATTAATTAAATATAGAAAAGAATTAAGGTGGGCAAATGTTTTTAGTTGATAAGCAAATTAAAGAAATGTGTGAAAGCGGCACTTTAATTGTAAATAATTACAACCCCAAAAACATCGGTGCCGTTTCTTATGATTTAACTCTGGAAGATGTCATAATGCCCGGAGATGCCGGTGCTTCGGTAAAAAGCTATGACCTTTCGCCGCAGGAAACCGTTTTTGTTTCCACATCAGAAATAATCAAGATCCCTAATAATTTTGTCGGAATCGTTTCTGAGAAAAATTCTGTTATGCGTGAAGGATTGATGGTTTCTGCACCTTATTATCAGCCGGGACATCAAACAAAATGTTTTATAAGAGTAACAAATATCTCCGGAAATATTATTACGCTGACAGCCGGCAAACAAATTGCGCAGATATTTTTTAATAAGCTGGAAGAAGAACCTGAGAAACCTTATTCAAAAAACAGCAAGGCTTCTTTCAACAACGAATTTTCATACAGAGGCTTTGGAAATTACGACGATTTGTACAAAAAAGAAATCAAATCCATTGTTCAGAAAGCGGAAGACAGCCTTGATGACAAAGCAAATTCCATTTATGCCA
The DNA here is from genome assembly GCA_022769565.1 of Oscillospiraceae bacterium. GTDB lineage: Bacteria > Bacillota > Clostridia > Oscillospirales > Ruminococcaceae > UMGS363. Next base: position 22,485 of record JALEJQ010000016.1, on the reverse strand, counting down.
ATGTATTGACTTTCATGGGAATTATTGCAGCGATATTTACAATAATAACAATTAATTTTGAAGCGTTTGCAAAGCAGGAATTCTCAAGAATGAACATTCTTTCAATCAATCTGTCATTGGCATTTGTAATTTCTGTTCTTATGGGAATTATATTGATTTTCTTTAATAAAAAGCGTCCCAAATGGACTTACATAGCGTTTGCAATTATATCAATCGCATTATTGGTCGCAAACATTGTTATATGCGAAATATAAACAACGATCATTTTATGAAGCACTCTAATTAAAGGGTGCTTTTTTTGTAAAGTAAAAATGTTGAATTTTATCGGAAAAAGAGGTATAATAATACTTGTTTTTTGCAGTTTACAGAAAAGCCGGGCAAAGTGAAGCGGCTTTCTTAAGAAAGGATGTTTATATCTTGAACGAAGAAGCAAAAGTAAATCCCTTGGGCTGTGAGCCTGTTTCAAAGCTTATGCTCAAATTTTCCATACCAAGCATAATAGCAATGCTTGTAGGCGCCCTTTACAATATCGTTGACCAGCTTTTTATCGGTCAGGCGGTAGGCACTCTCGGCAATGCGGCGACAAATATCGCATTCCCCCTCACCACCTCCTGCATAGCCCTCGCCCTGCTTTTCGGAATAGGCGGAGCCTCCTGCTTCAACCTGTCCATGGGCAGAGGAGAGCGTGAAACTGCGGCTTATTACATAGGCAACTCCGCAGTAATGCTCATAATATGCGGCGTGTTCCTGCTTGCCGTAACGGAGCTGTTCCTTACGCCGCTGCTTGAATTTTTCGGCTCTCCCGACGATGTGCTGCCCTATGCCCGGGAATATGTGCGCATAACCGCCGTAGGCTTTCCCTTTCTTGTGCTTACCACAGGCGGCTGCCACCTTATCCGTGCAGACGGAAGCCCCGGAATGTCCATGGCGTGCAACATCACAGGCGCAGTGATAAACACCGTTCTTGATGCGGTATTCGTGCTTGTGCTTGATATGGGCATGACAGGCGCAGCCCTTGCAACAATAATAGGTCAGTTTATTTCGGGAATAATGATAATAGTATATCTTACAAGGTTCAAGACCGTTCCCCTTACAAAAAATCACCTTATCCTGCAATGGAAGTACACCAAAAAAGCCGCTTCTATCGGTATGGCGTCCTTTATCAACCAGCTTGCCATAATGGTAGTGCAGATAGTGCTGAACAATTCGCTGAAGCACTACGGCGCACTTTCGGAATACGGCGAATCCATACCTATCGCCTGCGCAGGGATAGTAATGAAGGTCAACCAGATAATGTTCTCCGTTGTTATAGGTCTCGGACAGGGCACACAGCCTATAGAAAGCTTCAATTACGGCGCAAAGCAGTATCCGAGAGTACGTCAGGCATACCGCCTTGCCGTAACCGCAGGAGCGTTGATCTCCATATGCTGCTTCTTTGTATTCCAGATATTCCCGAGACAGATAATATCCCTTTTCGGAGAGGGTTCGGAGGAATATTTCCGTTTCGGAGAAAAGTTTTTCCGCATATTCCTTTTCTTCACATGGCTAAACTGCCTGCAGCCTATAACCACCACCTTTTTCACATCTATCGGCAAGCCGCTGAAGGGTGCGTTTCTGTCGCTTACAAGGCAGATATTGTTTTTCATACCGTTTTTGCTTATTCTGCCGCTTTTCATGGGTATAGACGGCATAATTTATACGGGACCCTGCGCAGACCTGCTTGCAGGAGGGGTAACGATGATAATGGCGGCGCTGGAATTTAAAGCTATGAAGAAATTGGAAAAGGAACAATAACGGGATTCCAAAGGGAAGCCCACCGCGAAGCGTCTAAAGTTTACGTCCACGCTTTTCAAAGGGTGGCAGGGGTCAAGGGGACAGCGTCCCTTGTCGCTCTCCGCAGAGAGCGAAACTCCCCTAAAGTCGTGCATAACGCATTGTAAAAGTAAGCACAGCAAAGTAATAAACCCCAAGGCGCAATTCACATCAAAATAGGAACCGAGCAAAGTGTTCTGTAACACTAAACCTGCGGAACCCGTTAATGTGAATTGCGCCTATTCTTACATATCAAAACAAAGCACCCTCGGATAAAATGTACAGAGCGAAGCGATGTGCATTTTATCCGACACAGCATATTTTGCCGGTATTTTTCCGCACAAAATCAGCATTTTTCGCAGTTTTTCTGTATGGGCGCAAATTGTGCGCCCAATTTTATTACACTGCATATTAAGGTAAAACGCACATAATTCCGCATTCCGAATTCCGAATTCCGCATTAAATTTGTCGTGTCGCAGAAAAATGCTCGTCGCTTCGCTCCTTACATTTTCCTGCGAGGGGTACTTTGTTTGCACGGGATAGAAATAGGCGCAATTCACATAGTCGGTTCCGCAAGTTTTGTGTTATAGGACACGTTACTTGGTTCCTCTTTTGATGTGAATTGCGCCTTTTGTATTCGTTATTTTATTTGCTTTTGCTGTTACTTTGTTGTGTGCCTTACTTTTGGAGTGTTTCGCTTCTGCGGAAGCGACAAGGTGGCGCTGCCCCCTTGACCCCTGCCAAAGGGACTCGTCCCTTTGGAATCCCATTATCGCTTCGCTGTGAGACAGCAAATTTGCGAAATATTTTTCTGTATAAAAATGGCAAATCCCGTTATTGACTTTTTACCTTGGATAAGCTATAATATTATTATGTATATTTATGCCCTCACGGCTTATAATAAAGCTGTAATATCATTTTCCGGAGGGTAAAAATGTCTGAAGCAAATCAAAATAACGACAATAATGAGGAGCAGTCCTGCAATTCCGAGGACAAGGATCGTCTTGACCGTGAGGAGCTTATCGAGCGGACGGGAGAAGTGGTCTCACGCAACTCAAAGCACCTTATCCACTGCCTTACTATAATCGGTCAGGTGGAGGGGCATTATCTTCTTCCGCCCCAGAACAAAACTACAAAGTACGAACACATTATGCCTGCTCTCGTTGCCGTTGAGCAGGATCGTTCCGTTGAGGGGCTTGTTATTATCCTTAACACCGTCGGCGGTGACGTTGAAGCAGGTCTTGCCATTGCTGAGCTTATTGCAGGAATGAAAACGCCTACCGTTTCTATCGTTGTGGGCGGCGGTCATTCTATCGGCGTTCCTCTGGCGGTATCGGCAAAGCGTTCCTTTATCGTTCCCAGCGCAACTATGACTATCCACCCCGTAAGAATGAGCGGAACCGTTCTCGGCGTACCCCAGACCCTTTCCTATTTCGACAAAATGCAGGAGCGCATAAGCCGCTTTGTCTGCAAAAACAGCAATATCTCCCCCGAACGCTTCAAGCAGCTTATGATGAACACGGGCGAGCTTACTATGGATATGGGTACGGTCATTGACGGGGAAACTGCCGTCAATGAGGGGCTTATCGACCGCCTTGGAGGGCTTTCCGACGCTATTGAGGAGCTTTACCGCCTTATCGAAAGCGCCGAGCCACGTTATCCCGATGATGACACGGAGGAAACAAAATAAATGGTTATCCATACTGTAATAGATGAATATGATCTACTGTACGCACAGAACAGGGAGATGAGCTTTGCACTCTCCCTGTCAGACCTGTCCGGCGGCGGAAAAACCGGTGGGAACGAATATGAACCCTTTTCGGCTCTGTCTGCGGAGGACACCGCTCTTACCCTAAAGGACAAAGGAGATATTATTTTATGACAATACTTGAAGCAATTTTGCAGGGCATTATCCAAGGACTTACAGAGTTCCTGCCCGTGTCAAGCTCGGGGCATCTTTCCGTGTTCCAGCACCTTTTCGGCATTAACGGTGAAAGCGGCGTGACCTTCACCCTTGTGCTGCATCTTGGCACGCTCATTGCGGTGTTTGTCGCCTTTTGGGACAGGATAAAAAGGCTTATACTTGAGTTTTTCCGCATGGTCAAGGACATTTTCACAGGCAAATTCAAGTGGAAAGCAATGAACGCCGAGCGCAGAATGATAGTTATGATAGTTATTTCCATTCTGCCCCTTTTCGGCTTTTACATATTCAAGGACTTTTTCGAGGGTCTTTCCACCGATGCAAGCGTTATCGCAGAGGGCGCAGGCTTTCTGTACACCTCGGGGCTGCTTTTCCTCAGCACAAGCAAGGCCTGCAGCAAGGGCACCCACACCTGCGGTCAGCTTTCTGCAAGGGCAGCGGTGTTTATCGGCGTTTTTCAGGGAATAGCTCTCGTTCCCGGCATTTCCCGTTCAGGCTCAACTATTTCATCGGGGCTTATTATGGGTCTTAAACGTGAAGAAGCCGTTGATTACAGCTTTATTTTGGGCATTCCCGTTATTCTTGCAGGAGCGCTGCTTGAGCTTAAAGACCTTGGCAGTTCGGGAGAAGCTGTGAACGCCGCTCCGCTGCTTATAGGCTTTGCAGTTTCGGCTGTGGCAGGCTATCTTGCCATAAGGCTTATAAAGCTGCTGGTAGTTTCGGACAAATTCCGCATTTTTGCTTATTACACCCTTATTATCGGAATAATCGTGCTTGGCATAGGTATTTACGAAGCCGTTTCGGGCAATATGGTCAGCTTCAAGGCTGCCGCAGACGCTGCTTCCGCAATGAGAGGTTAAGCAATTTTGTTATAAATGATATATAATATACAGGAAGTATAAAACAGGAGGAAAGGATCTTGGCACAGAAAAAACAAACCCGTCTTACAAAAGCCGAAATTGAAAAACAGAATGAAAATAAATTCCGGCACGACCGTGTACTGTGGTCAACTCTGCTTTTTGCCCTCGGAGTGCTTACCCTTGCGTTCACTCTTATAAAGGGCGAATCGGTGTGGAACAGTATACATAACGTGCTTCTGGGACTTTTCGGGGTATCGGTATTTCTTGTGCCCGTTGTTCTTATATATGTTTCTCTTATGATAGCAATGGACAAGACCGAGCTTTACGTCAGCGCAAGGGTGCTTCAATGCTTTATATTAATGCTCCTTCTGTCGGCGTTTATACAGATATTCTTCTCGGGAGAGCTGCAGGGCGAGGGTCTGTTTGACGAGATACTTCCCATAATGTACGCCGAGGGCAAAAAGCTCCGCGGCGGCGGAATTATGAGCATAGTCATCGCAGGACCCCTTCTTGCACTGTTCAAAAAAGCCGGTGCTTCCATTATCATAGTGCTTCTCATATTCGTATTTATAATGATAATGGCGAACAAGACCGTTGTCGACCTGTTCAAGATGATACGCAACGCCCTTAACAAGGCAAGCGCCGCCAGAGCGGAAAGCTACATCGAAACAGAGGACTTCGTTCCCCCTCCGGGAGCTAAAAACACCAAGAAGAAAGCCGTTCCCAATCAGGACGTTCCCGAAAAGATCGCCAAGGAAAAGCAAAAGGATTTCAACATTGATATTCCCATGCCTGCAGGTCAGAAGCTGTCTGCCAACGAGCAGATAAAGGCTACGGGCACTCTTACCGAGCCGCCAAAGGACATTGCCGAACCTGTTTTTGTCCCCGACGAGAGCAAGAGCGGCGCAGAAGCGGCAAAGGAACAGCTTAAAAACGCTTCGGGCGAGCTTGATGATATTATCAAAAAGGCTGCTGCCGCACAGAAAAAACAGCGCACACAGCCTTCCGTACCCTCAAAGCCCGCTGAAACGGTGCAGACCTCTCCCAAGGAGGAGCATGATGACCAAGCCCAGCTTAAAAAGGACATTTCTGCGGCTATCGTGAAGAAAAAGCAGTCCACCCTTGCTTCGGACAAGATAGACACCACCGAGGAGCTTGACATTCCCGATGCACCTACCGCCGCAGACATTCAGCATGAGATAACCGAGCACAAGCAGGAGACCTTTGTTTACCATTTTCCCCCCGTTGACCTGCTGAAACAGGCTGACAACGACCGTAACTCCGAAGATGCGGAGGCGGAAATGAAGAACAATGCCGACACCCTTGTTGACACACTTAAAAGCTTCGGCGTTCAGACAAGGATAGTTGACATTCACCGTGGTCCTACCGTTACAAGATACGAGCTGCAGCCAAGCGCAGGCGTTAAGATCTCCAAGATAACCTCACTTTCGGACGATATTGCCCTTAACCTTGCCGCAGCAGGCGTAAGAATAGAAGCGCCTATCCCCGGAAAGGCTGCAGTGGGAATTGAAGTCCCCAACAGGGTAAAGGACGTTGTTTCTATCCGTGAGATGATAGAAAGCGCCGAATTCCAGAACGCCAAGAGCAAGCTGTCCTTTGTTGTGGGCAAGAACATTGACGGAGATGTTATTGTGGGCGATATAGGCAAAATGCCCCACGTTATCATTGCAGGTACTACCGGTTCGGGTAAATCCGTTTGTACAAACAGTATAATTATGAGTATTTTATACAATGCGTCGCCTGACGAAGTGCGCCTTGTGCTTATTGACCCGAAAATGGTTGAGTTTAAGGTTTATGACGGCATACCTCACCTGCTTATCCCCGTTGTTACCGACCCCAGAAAGGCGGCAGGTGCGCTTTCATGGGCGGTGCAGGAAATGCTTAAACGTTACAAGCTGTTTGCGGACAGCAACGTCCGTGACCTTAACGGCTACAATGAAATGGCGGCGGAAACGGAGGGAGTTGAGCCTCTGCCCCGTATAGTCATTGCCATAGACGAGCTTGCCGACCTTATGATGGCTTGCTCCAACGAGGTGGAAGACTCCATATGCCGACTTGCCCAGATGGCGAGAGCCGCAGGTATGCACCTTATTATTGCAACTCAGCGTCCTACCGTTGACGTTATCACGGGTCTTATCAAGGCGAATATCCCGTCCAGAATTGCGCTGACCGTTTCCTCACAGGTGGACAGCCGAACCATTATCGACCAGGCAGGCGCAGAAAAGCTCCTTGGCTACGGCGATATGCTTTACTATCCTCAGGGCATACCCAAGCCTGTCCGTGTTCAGGGCTGCTTTGTTTCCACCAAGGAGGTCGAAGCGGTGGTTGAGTTCATCAAGAGCGGCGGCACCGTTGAATATTCAAGCGAAATTATCGAAGAAATAGAGAAAGCCACCCCCGTTCCCAAGGGCGACAAGGCAGGCGACAACTCCTCCGACGTTCCCACCGGAGACGGCAGCGACGCAGACGTTATCGACCGTGCCGTGGAAGTTCTCTGCGATGCAGGACAAGCCTCCGTATCCTATTTGCAGCGCAAGCTGAAGCTGGGTTATGCCCGTGCGGCAAGAGTTATGGATCAGCTTGAAGAACTGGGTGTTGTAGGTCCCTACGAGGGTTCAAAGCCACGTTCCGTACTTGTTACAAGGGAAATGTGGCTCCAGCGTAAGCTGATAAACAACGACACCGTTTCTGCGCCCTCCGGCGGCGGCTCGGAGATCTTTGACGAAGTTGTTGCGGAACTGGAAGAGAATGTGGGAAGTTGAAAGTGGAAAGTGGAATTATTTAAATTCGGAATGCGGAATTCGGAATTCGGAATTATAGACGCTTTGCTAAATGGGGAAATTATGTAGGGGACGGGTTTCCCGTCCCGTTTGCCACGAATTCGGTTGAATCGGGATGGGAGACCCGTCCCCTACAGAGAAATAACATCGCTGCAGGCGATACCATAATTCCACATTCCACTCTCCACATTCCAAATTAAAAATAATTCCGAATTCCGCATTTAAATTGGGGGGATTGGTTATGCTGAAAAAGATCATTGATGCGTTTTATGATTTTGTTGACTATGGTCCTTTTTCGCACCTTTCTTTCAAGAGTAAAGAGGACAGCGCTTATACACCGCCGACCGCTCCAAATATCGAAAGAAAAACAGATACTCCGTATATACCGCCTGATGTGGAATACACTCCGCTGTTAAAACATAATTTCATAAAAGATCATATAATTGATATTATTGGTATTGTAATAACGGTCTCGTTGTTTTTTATTGAAGATCTTGCGCTGTTTTTAGGTGTATGGACAATCCTTTTGTGTTTATTAGTGCTGAAATATATACCGATTTTGCTGATAATTCTGATACTGATAATTTTGGCAGTGAATATTGCGGCTTACAAGCTTGTGAAGAACAATAAGGCGACAGGTATAATACCCTCGCTTTTTGGGGGAGTAATTGGAGGATATATTGCTATACAAACGTCATACCAATCATATTGCGAAGAAAAAATCATAAGAAACATTTTCAAAGTTTTTATATGGATATGTATTCTTGTGGTGACTTCGGTTTTATTGGTTTTGTCCGGATATTATGATTTTTAATATTTCGTGGTTTGGATAAAATTAAACAGCAATGCTGCTGTTCGCTTTTCGTGATAATTTGCGGTGTGTAATAATTCCGCATTCCGCATTCCGAATTCCGAATTAAATTGGAGGATAGTATGCCATTTTTACCTATATCAAAACAGGATATGCAGGAGCGTGGGATAGAGCAGCTTGACTTTATCTGCGTTACCGGCGACAGCTATGTTGACCACCCAAGCTTCGGCATTTCAATTATTTCAAGAGTTATAGAAAGCCTGGGATTTACCGTGGGAATAATCCCACAGCCAGACTGGCACAGCGACAGGGACTTCAAAAAGCTGGGCAGACCGAAATACGCCTTTCTCGTTACCTCGGGAAACATCGACAGCATGGTAGCACACTACACAAGCGCCAAACGCAAGCGCTCCGACGACGCTTACACCGCAGGAGGAAAGGCAGGAAAGCGCCCCGACAGAGCGGTAATCGTCTACTGCAAAAAGCTCCGTGAGATATACGGGGATATTCCTATTGCAATAGGCGGTCTGGAGGCTTCCCTGCGGCGTTTTGCACATTATGACTACTGGGACGACGCCGTGCGCCCGTCAATTCTCTGCGACAGCGGAGCAGACTTGCTCATGTACGGCATGGGCGAGCATCAGGTAACGGAGATCTGCACAAGGCTTGCAAAGGGCGAAAATATACACGACTTAAAGGACATACGTGGTACGGCGTATCTTGTAAAGCCGGAAGAAACGCCCTACGGAGCGGCGGAGTGTCCCTCTTTGAAGGCTTGCCGTGAGAAAAAAGAGGAGTACGCAAAATCCTGCAGGATACAGTATGACTGGCAGGACGAGGTCTACGGCAAGACCGTTATCCAGCGTCAGGACAGCATGATGCTGGTTCAGCTGCCCCCCTCTCCCGTTCTTACCACCGAGGAGCTTGACAGGGTATACGACCTGCCCTATATGCGCACCTACCACCCCATATACGAAAAGGAGGGCGGCGTTCCCGGCATAAAGGAAGTGGAGTTTTCCATTACCCACAACCGAGGCTGCTTCGGCTTCTGCAACTTCTGCTCCATTGCTCTTCACCAGGGCAGGCGAATTGCCGTCAGAAGCGAGGAAAGCGTGCTTAAAGAAGCAAGGCTGCTTACGACCTTGCCGGGCTTCAAGGGTTATATCCACGATGTAGGCGGTCCTACGGCGAATTTCAGGCGCACAAGCTGCGACAAACAGCTTAAAGCAGGTCTTTGCAAGGGGAAAAAGTGTCTTGCCCCCGAACCCTGCAAGGCTCTTGTTGTTGACCACACCGAATATCTTGAAATGCTGCGCAAGCTGAGGGAGCTGCCAAAGGTTAAAAAGGTGTTTATCCGAAGCGGAATACGCTATGATTATCTTATAGAGGACAAAAATGACGAATTTATGCGTGAGCTTATCGAGCATCATGTCAGCGGTCAGCTTAAGGTCGCACCGGAGCATTGTTCTGCGGCTGTTCTTGACAAAATGGGCAAGCCCCACATTGAAGCCTACAAGAAATTCCAGGATAAGTTCTACAAAATAACGGAGCAGGCAGGCAAGGAACAGTATCTTGTGCCTTATCTTATGTCCTCCCACCCCGGCAGTACGCTTAATGACGCCGTTGAGCTGGCGCTGTTTCTGAAAAGCCTTAAAATGCGTCCCGAACAGGTGCAGGATTTCTACCCCACTCCGGGAACCCTCTCCACCTGTATGTTTTACACGGGACTTGACCCTTACACAATGGAAAAGGTCTATGTTCCGAGAACGGCTGAGGAAAAGGCAATGCAGAGAGCCTTGCTCCAGTATTTCCGCCCCCAGAATCAGCGCAGGGTCATAGAAGCACTGCAGAAGGCGCACCGCACAGAGCTTATAGGCTATACAAAAGACTGCCTTGTTAAGCCCGATGCACAGTATCTCCGTGAAGAACAGCAGAAAAAGCAGGCTGCGGAGGCTAAAAAACAGGGCGGCAAAAAATCGGCAGGCGTATCCCGCAGGGGAGGAGGAAGCAAATGGCGTCAGGAAGAAAAAGCTCCGGCAGGTCAAAGAAAACCTACAGGAAGAAAGAAACGCTGAGCCACCGTGTCGAGCGCAATTACGGCGTTACCATACCCGTACTTTTGCTGCTGTGCGTTTTTATTGCGGCGGCGGCTTACGGGATGTATCTTGAAACGGGAGGCGAAAAAAGCGAACCCGAGCAGATAGTAAGCAACTTCATTGAGAAGGACGCTGACCTTGCCGTATATTATTTTGACGTCGGACAGGGTGATTCCTCCCTTATCAAATACAAGAACAAGACCGTTCTCATTGACGCAGGCGAAAAGGATATGGTCGGCACCGTTGTCGGGTATCTTAACGGTCTTGGGATAGAAAGGCTTGACTATATTATTGCCACACACCCCCACTCCGACCATATAGGCGGTCTGCCCGAGGTCATAAGCAGCTTTGAGATAGGAACGGTAATTGCACCAAGGGTAAGCGATGAAATGACCCCCACCACAAAGGTTTACGAAAGGTTCCTTACGGCTCTCAGCGAAAAGGGATTAAGGCTTACAGCGGCAAAAACAGGCACGGTCTATTCCCTTGCGGACGAAAGCCTTGAAAACGACAACACCGCCTTTGAGATAATTGCTCCCGTAAAGGACGATTACGACGATCTTAACGACTGGTCGGTGGGAATAAGGCTCGTTCACGGGGAAACGGCGTTCATTTTCACGGGTGACGCAGAAAAGGATGCTGAAAAGGATATGGTCGAAAGCGGAGCGGAGCTTTCCGCAGATGTGCTGAAAACGCCTCACCACGGCAGCGGCACTTCATCAAGCAAGGCTTTTCTTGAAGCGGTCGACCCGTCTATAGCGATAATTTCCTGCGGCGACGACAACTCATACGGTCATCCCCACGCCGAGACCTTAGATAAATTCAAGGAATACGGCATAAAATACTACCGCACGGACGGCTGCGGAACGGTGACGGTATATTCCGACGGCGAATCGATAAAAGTCGTTACCGAAAAGGAGGCTGGCGACAATGTTGACAATTGAAAAAATTGAGGGTAAAATAGTAACTGTGGAAGACGATGACGGCAGCTTTAATGCGGACATTTCACTTTTTGACGGAAAAATACGGGAAGGGGACATTCTCACAAGGCTGCCTGACGGACATTTTATCAAGGACGAAAAAGCCACCGAACAGCGCAGGAAGGATATTCTTAAATTGCAGAACAGTCTGTGGAATTAAAAGATAAGAAGGTTGAACAGTATGCAGAAAACATTGTTTGATAATCTTAGGGAGATTATGCCCAAGCTTTCAAAGGGACACAAGAAAATAGCAGAGTATATGCTCAATCATTACGACAAGGCGGCGTTCATGACCGCTTCAAGGCTGGGTTCCATCGTAGGCGTAAGCGAATCTACCGTTGTAAGATTTGCAACGGAGCTTGGCTTTGAGGGCTACCCCGAACTGCAAAGGGCGCTTAAAGACTACACCAGCAATATGCTCACAACGGTGCAGCGTATTGACGTTATGAACGACCAGCTGGGGGATGTTGACGTTTATGAAAAGATAATCAACATGGACATCGACAAGCTGAAAAAGACACTTGAGGAAGGCGACAGACAGGAGTTCTACTCAACTGTGGACACTCTCTGCGCCGCAAAGAACATCTACGTTATCGGCGCACGTTCCGCTGCAGTGCTTGCCCGTTTTCTGCATTTCTACTTCACAATGATGTTCGATAATGTAAAGCTGGTACACACCACCTCCACTTCGGAAATGTTTGAGCAGATAATCAACATCGGTCCCGATGACATTATGATAGGAATAAGCTTTCCCCGTTACTCCAAGCACACGGTAAAAGCCTTCCGCTACGCTTCTTCAAAGGGAGCGAAGGTCATTGCCATTACGGACAGTCCTGCTTCACCCCTTGCGGAATATGCCGACAATATACTTATTGCAAGAAGCGATATGGCGTCCTTTGCGGACTCTCTTATTGCGCCTATGAGCGTTATAAATGCGCTTATCGTTGCGGTAGGTCTGAGAAAGCGTGACTACGTTGCCTACAACTACAGCAGGCTTGAAGAAATATGCGAGGAATATGAGGTCTACGAAAGCTCCGACGACAGAGATTACGAGCTTACCCCCGAGCAGCAGAAGCATACGCCGGAAATTGAAGTATGAAAGAAGTTTGAAGAGTGAAGGGTGAAGAGTGGAGTTAATTCGGAATTCGGAATGCGTAATTCGGAATTATATTGAATTTGGAATGTGGAGAGTGGAATGTGGAATTATGGTATCGCCTGAGGCGATATTATTTGAAATCTTTTTATAGCGGATGGGTTTCCGTCTCGCTGCGGCAAATTTGGTTAAATCAAAACATTGCCGCAGCAATATCAATTATTCATTTTTCGCTTAGCGAAGCGCAAATAATTCCTAATTCCGCATTCCGAATTAACTTCACTCTCCACTCTTCACACTTAACACTTATATTGATTTGGTGAATTTTAACTATGAAGTATATTTCTATCGGCGGAGTAAAAATCGAGCGTACCGCCGCACTTGCGCCTATGGCGTCCGTTGCAGACAGAGCGTACCGTGGGGTATGCAAGGAACAGGGCGCTGCATATATGGTGTCGGAAATGATCTCCGCAAAGGGACTTTGCTACTCCGACAGAAAAACGGAGGAGCTTTGCACCGTTCTTGAAAGCGAGCGGCCCTACGCTCTCCAGCTTTTCGGAGAAGACCCGGAATTTACGGGCAGGGCGGCTTCAATGCTTATGAAGTACAAGCCCGACATCATTGATATAAATATGGGCTGCCCCGTGCCGAAAATTGCAGGCAACGGCAGCGGCTCTGCACTTATGAAAAACACGGAGCTTGCGGCGGAGATAGTGCGGAGCGTTGTAAAAAACTGCGATGTTCCCGTAACGGTGAAGATACGCAAGGGCTGGGACGAGCAGAGCGTCAATGCTGTGGAATTTGCCTGTGCAATGGAGCAGGCAGGTGCTTCGGCGGTAACGGTACACGGACGCACCAAAAACCAGATGTACCACGGAAAAGCCGACTGGGAAATTATCCGCAAGGTAAAAGAAGCGGTGAAGATACCCGTTATAGGCAACGGCGATGTGACTTCTCCCGAAACGGCGGCGGAAATGTATAAACAGACAGGCTGCGACCTTGTTATGGTAGGACGGGGCAGCTACGGCAGACCGTGGCTGTTCTCACAGATAAAAGCCTTTATGGAAACGGGGGAATATCCTCCCGAACCGAGCCTTGAAGAAAAGCTGAACATTATGCTTCACCAAGCGGAGCTTACAGTGGAATACAAGGGTCTTCGCACGGCTATGAGCGAGCTGCGCAGGCAGTGTGCGTTCTACTTGAAGGGTATGCCGAATGCGGCGGAGCTTCGGAACAGGTGCGGCAGCCTTGCTTCAATGGACGATTTAAAGGCAATTTGCGATGAAATACTAACACTAACAACAGGTAAATCTATGGATATATATAAAGTCAGAGAAGTTAGGGCGGAGGAGCTTCCCCGTCTTGCGGAAATTGAGAGGGAATGTATACGCGAGCCGTGGAGCGTTAAGGCATTTGAAGCGGAATTTGCCGCAAAGGGTGCTGTTTTCCTTGCCGCAGAGAATGAAAACGGAGAAATTTGCGGCTTTGTGACGGCTTCCTCCGTGCTTGACGAGGTAAACGTTAACAATGTTGCGGTAACGGCTTCATGCCGAAGAAAAGGCATAGCAACCCTGCTTATGAACGCATTATGGGACAAGGTAAAGGGCTTTGCGGCGTTCGTTACCCTTGAAGTAAGGGAGAGCAACGCTCCTGCGGCGGCGCTTTATGAAAAGCTGGGCTACAAAAAAGTAGGGGTAAGGAAGAATTTTTACTCAAACCCCTGCGAAAATGCGGTTCTTATGACTAAATATAAGGAATAAAGGAAGAACGGATATGAAAATACTTGCAATAGAATCCTCCTGCGATGAAACAGCGGCGGCTGTTGTGGAGGACGGGGCAAAAATACTCTCCAACGTGGTCTCCACGCAGATAGAGGAGCATAAAAAGTACGGCGGAGTAGTTCCCGAAATAGCTTCAAGGCGGCACTGCGAAAACATCCTGGGAGTTGTGGAAAAGGCGCTTTCCGACGCAGGAACAGACCTTGACGGAGTGGACGCAGTTGCGGTGACCTATGCGCCGGGACTTATAGGCGCTTTGCTTGTAGGCGTGAGCTTTGCAAAGGGTCTGGCAATGGCTGCGGACAAGCCTCTTATCCCCGTTCATCACATTGCAGGACACATTGCGGCGAATTATCTTGCAAGCGCAGACACCCCCGAGCCGCTTAAACCGCCCTATCTCTGCCTTGTGGCAAGCGGCGGACATTCACACATCATCGAAGTGCTTGACTACACAAAATTCCACGTTATAGGACGTACCCACGACGACGCTGCAGGCGAGGCTTTCGACAAGGCGGCAAGAGTGCTTGGCTTCTGCTACCCCGGCGGAGTGCAGATAGACAAGGCTGCGCAGACGGGCGACCCTAACGCATACAAGCTGCCCCACCCGAAGGTAAACGGCTGTGAATTTGACTTCTCATTCAGCGGCTTAAAGACCGCCGTTATAAACACCGTTCACAACGCCGAGCAGAAGGGCTTAGAAATAAACAAAAACGATATGGCGGCTTCCTTCCAGAAGACCATATCGGAAATTCTTGTTGGCAAGACTGTTGCCGCAGCAAAAGCACACGGCTACAAGACTGTTGCGCTGGCAGGCGGCGTTTCCGCAAATTCGGGAGTGCGCTCTCTGCTTGAAAAGGAATGTAAAAACAACGGCATCAAGCTGTATATGCCGCCCCTGTATCTCTGCGGCGACAATGCGGCTATGATAGGCTGTCAGGCTTACTATGACTATCTGGCAGGAAAAAGGGCGGATATGTCCCTTAATGCGGTTGCTACACTTTCTATGGAAGAAATCTAAATATAAGTTTGGAGTGTGAGGAGTGGAGAGTGGAGTTTAATTCGGAATTCGGAATGCGTAATTCGGAATTATATTGAATTTGGAATGTGGAGAGTGGAATGTGGAATTATGGTATCGCCTGTGACGATATTATTTGAAATTTTTTTATAGGGGTCGGGTTTCCGTCTCGCTGCGGCAAATTTGGTTAAATCATAACATTGCTGCAGCAATATCAATTATTCATTTTTCACTTAGCGAAGCGCATATAATTCCGAATTCCTAATTCCGCATTCCGAATTTACTTCACTCCTCACTCTCCACACTTCAAACCGAATAAAAAGGTGGTTTTTAAAATGCTTGAAGAAAATACCAAGGCTCCGTCCTTTGAGCTTAATGACAAGGACGGAAAGAAATATTCCCTGTCGGACTTTGCCGGACAGAAGATAGTGGTTTATTTTTATCCCAAGGACAACACTCCCGGCTGTACAAGGCAGGCGTGTGCCTTTGCCGCCGCTTACGAGGACTTCAAAACGCTGAACGTTCCCGTTATCGGCATAAGCAAGGACAGCGAGGCTTCACACCGTAAATTTGCGGAAAAGCACGGTCTGCCCTTTATCCTGCTGTCCGACCCGGAGCTTGAAGCAATAAAGGCTTACGATGTATGGCAGGAAAAGAAGCTGTACGGCAAGGTAAGCATGGGCGTGGTAAGGACAACCTACGTTATTGACGAAAACGGCGTTATCATCAAGGCTATGCCAAAGGTAAAGCCGGACACAAATGCGGCGAAGGTACTGGAATACATTAAAAGTTTGAAGAGTTAAGAGTGAAGAGTGGAGTTAATTCGGAATTATATTGAATTTGAAACGTGGAGAGTGGAATTATAGTATCGCCTGCGGCGATACTATTTTAAATCTTTTTGTAGGGGACGGGGCTCCCGTCCCGATCAGACACAATTCGGCGCAATCGGGACGGGAGACCCGTCCCCTCCATAAATATTATCCGTACAAGCAGTAAAATAATTCCGAATTTAAATAATTCCACTTTCAACTTTCCAAATTCCACATTGAAATAAACTTCACTCTTCACTCTCCACCCTTCAAACTTCTTTTGTGCCTAATGACGGAATTGTGAGGTAAAAATTCTACATTTAATTTTATTTAATTTTTACAAAAACCTCTTGACAGTAAATCGATTACACTGTAAAATGTAGATATAGTATGTTTTTATAAAAATATGGGACGTCCTTCGGCGTTTCCATAATAATACTGTGGCTTTTTTAGGAGGAAATAAACATGAGCGAGTTTTTTAAAGGAATCGGCAAAATCCCCTATGAGGGCAAGGACAGCACAAATCCCCTTGCTTTCAAATACTATAATCCCGACGAGGTAGTAAACGGCAAACCTATGAGAGAACACCTTAAGTTTGCTCTTTCTTGGTGGCATACAATGGGCGGCGACGGCACCGATATGTTCGGCTGCGGTACTGCCGACAAGACTTGGGGCGAGGCTGACCCCACAGCAAGAGCAAAGGCTAAGGTTGATGCTGCTTTCGAGATCATGGATAAGCTGTCTATCGACTATTTCTGCTGGCACGACCGTGATCTTTCTCCTGAATACGGCTCTCTTGCCGAAACAAACGCTAAGTTTGACGAGATCGTTGATTACGTTGCAGAAAAAATGAAGGCTGACCCCTCCAAGAAGCTCCTCTGGGGCACAGCAAAGTGCTTCGACCACCCCCGTTATATGCACGGCGCAGGCACTTCTCCCTCCGCTGACGTTTTCGCTTACGCAGCTGCTCAGATAAAGAAGGCTATTGATGCTACAGTTAAGCTGGGCGGCAAGGGCTACGTTTTCTGGGGCGGACGCGAAGGCTACGAAACTCTCCTGAACACAAATATGGGTCTTGAGCTTGACAATATGGCTCGTCTTATGAAGATGGCTGTTGAATATGCACGTTCTATCGGCTACACAGGCGATTTCTACATAGAGCCTAAGCCCAAGGAACCCACAAAGCACCAGTATGACTTCGATACAGCTACCGTTCTCGGCTTCCTCCGCAAGTACGGCCTTGACAAGGATTTCAAGATGAATATCGAAGCTAACCACGCTACTCTCGCACAGCACACCTTCCAGCATGAGCTGAGAACTGCAAGAGAGAACGGCGTATTTGGTTCTATCGACGCTAACCAGGGCGATCCCCTCCTTGGCTGGGATACAGACCAGTTCCCCACAAACATTTACGACGCTACATTCTGCATGTACGAAGTTATCAAGGCAGGCGGCTTCACAAACGGCGGTCTTAACTTTGACGCAAAGGCTCGCAGAGGCTCCTACACTCCCGAAGACATCTTCCACAGCTACATTGCAGGTATGGATACATTTGCACTCGGCTTCAAGGCTGCTCTTAAGCTCATCGAGGACGGCAGAGTAGACAAGTTCGTTGACGACCGTTATGCTTCCTGGAACACAGGTATCGGCGCTGACATCATCGCAGGCAAAGTAGGCATGGCTGACCTTGAAAAGTATGCTCTTGAAAAGGGCGAGGTTACAGACTCCCTTACAAGCGGCAGACAGGAAATGCTTGAAGCTATCGTTAACAACGTTCTGTTCACGCTGTAAAAATAACTTGTAAAAGATTACCCGATGCGGGCAGGTGTGTATTGCCTGTCCGCATTTATTGTGATAGGAGTGAATCCGATGAAATATGTAATTGGTATTGACATAGGCACAAGCGGAACAAAAACCGTTCTTTTTGATGAAAAGGGCAGCGTTATCGCTTCCGCAACGGTGGAATATCCCCTTTATCAGCCTAAGAACGGCTATGCGGAGCAGGACCCCGAGGACTGGTACAACGCAAGCATTTCCACGGCTAAGACCGTTATCGAAAAAAGCGGCGTAAGCAATGAGGACATTGTGGGAATCGGTCTTTCGGGACAGATGCACGGTCTTGTTATGCTTGACGAGAACAATAACGTTATCCGCCGTTCTATCATCTGGTGCGACCAGCGTACAGCCAAGGAAGTTGACGAGATGAACGAGAAGCTGGGCAGGGAAAAGCTTATCGAAATTACCGCAAACCCTGCTCTCACAGGCTGGACAGCTGCAAAGATCCTTTGGGTAAAGAACAACGAACCCGAAAATTACGCAAAATGCCGTCATATACTTCTCCCCAAGGACTATATCCGCTTTAAGCTGACGGGAGAGTTTGCAACGGAGGTTTCCGATGCTTCGGGTATGCAGCTTCTTGACGTTCCGGGTCGCTGCTGGAGCAAGGAAGTTTGCGACGCTCTGGGAATAGATATGTCCATGCTTGCAAAGGTTTATGAATCCTGCGAAGTAACGGGACGTGTTACAAAGGAAGCAGCTGCTCTCACGGGACTTAAGGAAGGCACCATAGTTGTAGGCGGCGCAGGCGACAATGCGGCTGCCGCAGTCGGCACAGGCGTTGTTACCGACGGAAAGGCTTTCACCACCATCGGCACAAGCGGCGTTGTTTTCGCTCACA
Organism: Oscillospiraceae bacterium; assembly: GCA_022769565.1. Taxonomy (GTDB): domain Bacteria; phylum Bacillota; class Clostridia; order Oscillospirales; family Ruminococcaceae; genus UMGS363. The sequence goes on along the minus strand of JALEJQ010000016.1, from coordinate 3,832 downwards.
CATCAAGCATTTCCATTGACCCCAAGGGCAGAGTTCACACCTGCTGCGCCGCAGTTCCCGGCTGCTGGCACATTATGGGCGTTACACAGGGCGCAGGTCTTTCCCTTAAATGGTTCAGAGATAACTTCTGTCAGGCTGAAAAAGACACAGCAAAGGGCATGGGCATTGACGAATATATCCTTATGAATCAGGAAGCCGAAAAGGTGCCTGTTGGCTCAAACCGCCTTATTTACCTGCCCTATCTTATGGGCGAAAGAACGCCTCACCTTGACCCCAACGCAAGAGGTATGTTCTTCGGGCTTTCCGCAATGCACACCAAGAGAGATATGCTCCGTGCGGTAATGGAGGGCGTTGCTTACTCGCTCCGTGACTGCGTTGAGATATGCCGTGAAATGGGTATCAACGTTTCCGATATGATGGCCTGCGGCGGCGGCGGAAAATCACAGCTCTGGAGACAGATGCTTGCCGACCTTTACAACTGCCCCGTAAAGACCGCTTCCTCCTCCGAGGGACCTGCTCTCGGCGTAGCCATTCTTGCAATGGTTGGCGCAGGACTTTATAAGTCCGTTCCCGAGGCTTGCGAAGCTATCGTTGGCGTTGACAAGGTACAGCAGCCTATTGCCGAAAATATCCCCGAATACGAAAAATATTACCGTCTTTACGACGAGATCTATCCTGCTGTCAAGGAGCAGTGCGCTAAACTGGCGCAGCTTTGATTCACATTTCCTCAAATCGTCAAGATTTATTTAATAAGCCGTGTTAAAATATCATTACAATAACGTTATTGGATACATGGTGATACAATGAATAAGTTTGAAATTCTGTCCTCCGCTCTCGAATATATCGAGGAACATCTCACAGACGGGATAACGCCGGAAAAATGCGCCGAGGTCTGCTGCTATTCCCTTTCAAATCTGCAAAAAATGTTCCGCTGCGTCTTTCATATAGGCGTGGTGGACTACATTTCCAGAAGAAAGCTTACAAATGCGGCAGGAGAGCTGATAAAAACCGACAGCTCTGTGCTTGATATTGCCCTTAAATACGGCTATAATTCCCACGAGGTATTTACCCGTGCCTTTCAGCGGCTTTGGGGCGTTTCACCCTCAAAATTCCGCAGAACACGGTGTTTTACCGAGATATTCCCAAGATTCGGCGAGTCGGGACAGCTTACCGACGAAAAGGGGAATGTTGTTATGACAAGCAAAATAAGATTTGACGTTTCGCATTTATACGATTTTATCAAAGAGCGCTCGGGAAAATACGCCGTCTGCTTTGATATGTGCCACCTTATGGAAATAAACGATACATACGGCAGCGCTGCAGGCGACCTTGCAATTGCCGAATGTCTTGGCAGGCTTGATGAAAATTCGGATGAAAGTATGCTCCCCGTCAGAATAGGCGGCGATGAGTTTGTGCTGATAACCAATTTTGAAGAACTGAGCCTTGCGGAAGAAGCGGCAAACAAGATACTTGCACTCAACGGAAACACAATAAACTATAAAGGAACAGATATACCTGTTTCAATGCGCACCGGATTTGTCCGCATACCAACGCTGGGAGCAATAAGATACAACACGCTTTTTGACAGCTTTATCATTGCAGGCAGACCCGAAGAAAACGCCGAATAAACCGTTTAACAAACTGCATTAACGGTTTCGATACGGCGGATTTAACGATAATAATTTCAGAGAGATCTGAATTATAAAAAAATACCGAAAGGAAATGATTTAAAATGAAGCTTTTTATTGATACCGCTAATGTTGACGACATCAGATGGGCAAACGACCTTGGAGTTATCTGCGGCGTTACCACAAACCCCTCCCTTATTGCAAAAGAGGGCAGAGTTTTTGAGGAAGTAGTTAAGGAGATCACAACAATTGTTGACGGACCTATCTCCGCAGAGGTTATTTCTCTCGAAGCAGACAAGATGGTTGAAGAGGCTCTTCCCCTTGCAGCTATCCACAAGAACATCGTTATCAAGCTCCCTATGTGTGAAGAGGGACTTAAAGCCTGCAAAATACTTACCGCAAAGGGAATCAAGACAAACGTTACTCTTATTTTCTCCGCAGCACAGGCTATGCTCGCAGCAAACGCAGGCGCTACATACGTTTCTCCGTTTCTCGGCAGACTTGACGACATCGGTATGGAGGGTATGAACCTTATCGAAGAGATCGTTGATATTTTCAACGCACAGGGCATTTCCACCGAGATCATTGCCGCTTCTATCAGAAATCCTATCCACGTTACCACCTGCGCAAGACTTGGCTGTGATATTGCAACCGTTCCTGCAAACGTTATCCGTCAGATGGTAAAGCATCCTCTTACCGACATCGGCATACAGCGTTTCCTCAAGGACTGGGAAGGCGCCAAGAAAGCATAAGTGACAGCGAAGCGATAATGGGATTCCAAAGGGACTCGTCCCTTTGGAATCCCATTATTTTTGGCTTTACGCATAAACCCTTACATAATCCACTTTCATCTGATCCGGCAGATTTTTCGGGTCGGGTTTGCCTGTCCACGAACCCATTTCGGAACTGATTATCATATAAAGCGGCTCACGGCAGATACCCTGTGCTTTCTCCGCTTTTGTCCTCCACGTTTCCGTTCCATCTACATAAAAGACATACTCGTCCTCTTTCCAAAGCAGAGAAAAAATATGATACTCTCCGTCATAAATATTTATGTCCGAAACCTTGCCCTCTGCCTTATGTGCGGCACCGTAGCCGTCCCAGTTAAGGGTGTTTTGCACCTGCTTCCGGCTGTAATATGGCGTTTCCATTATGTCTATCTCCGTTCCGTTCACGCCGCCCTGAGTTTCGTCCATCACGCAGTCACCCATAAGCCAGAACGCAGTCCAGTAGCCGGGAACGGTATTGACGGTACAGCGTATCTCAAAGTAGCCGTATGCCTGCTCGAACAAGCCCTTTGTTTCCACTCCGCCGCTCAGATAGCGGTCGTTTTTGCTGTCGTAGGTCATGCCCACAATAAGGTTGCCCTTGCCGTCAAGCCATGTCATGCTGTCGTCCCAGTAGTTGTTAAGATCCTGTCTTTTCCATTGGGGACAACGGTTCCATTTTGCGGTATCGAGCTCCGTTCCGCTGAATTCGTCCTCAAAGGTAAGGTCATAGGTCTTTCCCTCAAGGGTTATTTTGCTTTTATCTTTAAGGTTGTAGGAAACGGGGGTCTTTACCGTTACAGTACACCTTGCTTTATATGAGGTACCCTTGATTTTCACGGTTATGACCGCTCTTCCGGCTGATCTTGCCGTAACCTTGCCCGACTGCGATACCGAAACGGCTTTCTGATTGTTTGACGACCATACGACCGTGTCAGCCTTCACGTCCTTAATGTAATATTTCAGCGTCAGCGTTTCGCCCTCGGATAAGACTGCCGCCGATTTGCTGAGAAAGATACCCTTTTTAGCCGCAGATATGCCCAACGCCGCAGACGCCGCAAAAATAACTGCCGCCGCAATAACCGCAAATATCTTTTTAATGTTCATAGCACAAGCCCTCCAACTAAGTTCTATATAAATTTTACCGCCGTCAGAGGAAAATGTCAATATTTAAGCGCTGAAATAGGAAAGCAGGAATATTCCCCCAAAGATAAGTACGGCACCTATTATTTTCGGCGCAGGCAGGCTTTCTTTCAGCTTATACTAATCCTCATTTGTTCGATGGATAAAGTTGGTAGATAGAATTGCTCCAATCAAGGAAAGCGACCACAGGCGTGCTGTCGCACGGCAAGGGAGCTTGACGACGAGTGGTGCAATTATAGCTGCCAAATTTATCTACAGGTTAAATGAGGATTAGTATCATTATCCACGCCGCAG
>JALEJQ010000004.1 GCA_022769565.1 Oscillospiraceae bacterium | reverse complement strand
GGCGAAGCATAGTTGAAATTGATATAGTCAACGGCTTTCATAAGTGCGGTATTCGGAGCGCCCGATGTTCCTTCGGCTGAGATAAGACGGTAAAACTCAATAAGAAAATCGTACAAATACCCCGAGGCTCTGTAGTTGCCGAAAACGTTGTCCGCCCGTATGGCTTCGTGCATTTTCCGGAAGATATGTTCAAGCATTTTTACCTCTTTAAGCTCATATACCTTTGGCTTTTCAAGACCGAAATGCTTTAAAATATCGTTTGCGGCGTACCCGGACGGCACTATCCAGTGTATGTCCCACACATCACTCTCCGTATAATACTCATGTGGGTAAAATGCAGGCATAAATATGGCTGTGCAGGGCGGAATGTGAATTTTTTTACCGTCAAGAAGCAGCGTTCCGCTCCCCTTTGTGCAGTATAATATCTGCGGACAGGGATAACCCTCCGCTCTGATGATATGATCCTGACAATAATGCTGCCCCATATTAAGAAGATAAACAGGCAGCTCCTTTTCATTCCTTATAATAGGATAGTCACAGAAAAACAAAATATTTCACTCCCATATTCATATTGTTATATAATGATAATATCATTTATTGACGGAGCAGTCAAGCGGATATATAATTAGAAAAAATTAAAGCCCTTCCAATTGAAGATTAAGGAGAATAATTATGGATATTTCAAAAATTTCAGCTGTCGGCTCGCCTAAAAGTCATATGATATACCACGAAGACCCCGGGCAGCTTCATGTTGGCACACTTGAAAAGCACTGCTATTTCATTCCTTTCGGTGGAGAGGAAAACCCATTTGACAACAGGGAAAATTCAAGCTGTTTTGAGCTGCTGAACGGGGAGTGGGATTTCAGATACTATGACAGCATTATTGATATGGAGGACGACTTTGTTTCCGCCCCATTTGATAAGAAAATACCCGTGCCATCCAACTGGCAGCTTCACGGCTATGACAAGCCCCAGTACACAAATGTGTGCTATCCCATACCATACGACCCACCTTTTGTGCCCGATGATATTCCCGTGGGCGTTTACAGCCGCAGCTATAACTATACCTCCGACGGGCTTGACAGGATACTTGTTTTTGAGGGCGTTGACAGCTGCATATATCTTTATGTTAACGGCAAATTTGCAGGCTATTCGCAGGTTTCCCACAGCACCTCCGAATTTGATATAACGCCGCTGCTTCGTGAGGGTGAAAACAACATCACCGCAGCCGTTCTGAAATGGTGCGACGGAACATATCTTGAAGATCAGGACAAGTTCAGATTATCGGGTATTTTCCGTGATGTTTATGTTCTGTCACGGCCACAAAAACGCCTTGAAAACTACCTTGTCAGAGCGGAGCTTGCTGCCGATAATTCTTCTGCAAGTCTTACTTTCACACCTTACGGTTGCGATGCAATGGCAAGGCTTGCCGATAAGGAGGGAAATGTTATCGCCGAATTTTCTGCAAAGGACGGCGAAGCTGCTTCCGCAGAAATAAGCGCTCCCGTGTTATGGTCTGCGGAGAAGCCCTATCTTTATGAGCTGACAATATCCGCAGGGGAAGAAATTATCGGCGAAAAGGTGGGCTTCCGCAAAATAACCGCCGAAAACGGCGTTGTAAAAATAAACGGTCAAGCAGTGAAGTTCAAGGGCGTGAACCGTCACGACAGCTACCCCGACACAGGCTATTATGCTTCCGTTGAGCAGATGAAAAAGGATATTATCCTTATGAAAAAGCACAATATAAACGCTGTGAGAACCTCACATTACCCCAATTCTCCGCTGTTTTACAGGCTTTGTGACGAGTACGGATTATACGTTATAGACGAGGCGGATATGGAATCCCATGGCTGTGTTGAGGTGTACAACGACTTCAAATGGAGCAATGGATATGACGGCATTGCTCTCCTTGCTTCGGACGAACGCTTTAAAAAGGCTATAACCGACCGTGCGGAAGCACTTGTAAAGCGTGATATAAACCGCCCCTGCGTTGTTTTCTGGTCTCTTGGCAACGAAAGCGGCTACGGCACAAATATGCTTGCGGCAGGTGAGCTTGTAAAAGCCCTTGACGATACACGCCTGCTCCACTACGAAAGCACCCACAGGCTGGACGATACCTCCGATGCGATCCTGGACGTTGTTTCGGAAATGTACACTTCTCCCGAGGATATGATGAAATTCCTTGAAAAAGAGGGTGAAGGCCGCCCCTTTATCCTCTGCGAATACTGTCACGCCATGGGAAACGGACCCGGTGACTTGGAGGATTATCACAATGTATTTTACTCCCACGAGCGCTTCTGCGGCGGCTTTGTGTGGGAGTGGAGCGACCACGCCTGCCCTCTCGGAACAACAGAGGACGGCAGGATAAAGTACGGCTACGGCGGAGATTTCGGCGAAAGGCACAACGACGGCAATTTCTGCATGGACGCTCTTACTTACCCCGACAGAACGCCCCATACGGGACTTCTTGAACTGAAACAGGTCTACCGTCCCGTCCGCATAGTGAAAGGAAAAACCGATGGCAGCTTTATTTTCGGAAGTACCCTTGAATTTGAAAATGCAGGACATATTCTTGACTGCCGCTATGAGATAACATATGACGGCGGCGTTCTTGCGGAAGGTACTGTTGCTTTTGACCTGCCGCCTATGGGCAGCACGGAAATATTTATTCCTGAAGCAGCGGAAAATTTTGCTTCGGAGACCTATATCCGCTTTATATTTATGGCAAAAAACGACACGCCGTTCTGCGAAAAGGGATATGAAATCTGCTTTGACCAAATAATGCTTTGCAAGGGCGAAAAAGCCGCACATATCACGAAAAACAGTGCAGATGTTTCCCTTGAAGATACTGCTTTTTATGTAAATATAACCGCAGGAAACGCTGCTTACCGCTTTAACAAAAGGCTGTCGGAGTTTGATTCAATAAAGTGCGGCGGCAAAGAGCTGCTTGACAGACCAATGTCCTTCAACTTCTTCCGTGCGCCCGTTGACAACGATGTTATGAAGGGCGACTGGTACAGAGCGCACCTTAACGACTATACCGTGAAAAACTACGGCGTAACTGCAAAAGAAACAGAGGTCGGCGCAGAAATTTCTCTCAGGCAGTCCTTCGGCTGGAGCATACATCAGCCCTTTGCCTATATGGACGTTAAGTACACCGTTTCGGCGGACGGTCTTGATATTGAGTGCAAAGCGGAATTTTCAAACAAGGTGACCTTCCTGCCCCGTTTCGGAATAAGGCTGTTTATGCCCAAGACCTTTGACAGGGCGGAATACTTCGGCTTTGGCCCCTATGAAAGCTATATCGACAAGCATCAGGCAGACTATATGGGCAATTTCTCGGCAAGGATAAGCGATATGCACGAGGATTATATCCGTCCCCAGGAAAACGGTTCACATTGCGGCTGTAAGCATATGACCGTTACCGACGGTGAAACAAGGGTAAGATTTACCGCTTCGGAGGATTTCTCTTTTAACGCTTCGGAGTACACACAGGAAGAACTTGCGGCAAAGCGGCATAATTTCGAGCTTGAAAAGTGTGCAAGCAATGTTATCTGTGTTGACGGAAAAATGGCTGGCGTAGGCTCCAATGCCTGCGGTCCCGCTCTTGCGGAAAAATACCGTCTGCCGCTGCCTGTTGCTTCGGCGCAGCTGCATATTGAAATTTATGACGGAAGGGAAGAATAGTGTATGAGTAAAAAAATAATAGCTTTAATGCTGTCTGTTGTTATGTCGGCAGCACTTTCGGCTTGCGGAAATGTGTCTGCCGAAGAACATACCCCCACAGCGCAGGAGGTTGCCCGAAATATGGGCATCGGTCTTAACCTCGGCAACACAATGGAGGCGTACAGCGCTTCAAACTGCGAAAAGATAACCTATGAGTGGATACCTGTTGTGGGAGATAATACTCCCCGTGACTATGAGACCTGCTGGGGAGCGGTGGAAACAACGCAGGAGGTCATTGACGGCATTAAGTCGGAGGGCTTCAATACCGTGCGCATACCTGTTTTCTGGGGCAATATGATGGAGAATGACGGTACATACACCATAAACCCCGACTATATAGCAAGGGTCAAGGAGATCGTTGATTACTGTCAGAATGACGGGCTTTATACGGTCATAAACATCCACCACTTTGACGAATTCATCATCCGCCGCAATTCCACAGAAGAATGCAGTAAGATCTTCACCCATTTATGGACGCAGATAGCCGAATATTTCAAGGATTACCCCTACACCCTTGTATTTGAAGGATATAACGAATACCTTGGCGGAAATCAGTTTGACGCAAACGGAAATTTAGCCGAGCTGCCCAAGAAGGACGCATATAAAATGACCAACACTCTCAATCAAGCGTTCGTTGACGCAGTAAGAGCCACGGGCGGAAACAACGGAGAGCGTGTGCTTATCGTTTCGGGCTACTGGACAAATATCGACAACACCACTTCTCCCGAATTTGTTATGCCGACTGATACGGTCAGCGACAGACTTATGGTGTCGGTGCATTACGTTGATAATATGATGTACTGGATAAACAAAATAGGCGGCGAGGGCTGGATAAAGTACACCGATTCCCAGATAGATCTGCTTGATAAGGCGTTTTTATCAAAGAATATCCCCGTATTTATGGGCGAGACCTCCGTTAACTATCCTGCTTCAAACTTTGACGGAAATGCGGTGCATAAAACCTCCTCCGAGTGTGTTGAGATAGTTCTTGACAAGCTTACCGATAAGGGTATAGTACCCGTTATCTGGGATACCAACGACAATTTCTACTCACGCACGGAATACAGGATAAAGTCCGATGCCGACAGAGAGGTGATAAGGAAAATATCCAAAAAGGTGAACAATAAGTAAGGAGGAAATTCTATGAAAAAAGCAATTTTGTTGATATTGGCAGCGGCAATGATGCTTTCCGCCGCTTCCTGTGCTTCGGATACTTCTGTTTCAGCCGAAGCTGCAACAGTAAAAAAGACGGTTACAGAAACCTCTGCGACAGTATCTGAGGCGGAAAAAAAGAGTGATATGCGTGATATAACAACTATGGAACTTGTGAAAGAAATGGGCTACGGCATAAACCTCGGAAATACATTTGAAGCCTGCGGTGACTGGATAAACGGCAAAACTCCCGATGATTTTCAGCAGGCTTGGGGAAGTCCCGTTATTACAAAGGAAATAATACAGACCTATGCCGACGCAGGCTTCGGTGTGCTTCGTATTCCGGTTGCTTGGTCAAATATGATCTCCGACGACGGAAAATACACTATTGCTCCCGAATACATCGACCGTGTAAAAGAGGCAGTTGACTGGACGCTCGATTCGGGAATGTACGCTATAATAAATATACATTGGGACGGCGGATGGGTAAACGAATTTCCCGAAAATAAGGAAGAGAGCATGAAACGCTTTACAGTTATGTGGACTCAGATAGCCGCAGCCTTTGAGGACTATCCCGATACACTTATGTTTGAAGGTCAGAATGAAGAGCTTGGCTGGGAAAGCATTTGGAATCCCTGGAGCGGAACGGAAGAACAGAAAAAGGAATCCTATGCCCTTGTAAATGAGGTCAATCAAGCCTTTGTTGATACTATCCGTGCAGGCGGCGGAAACAATCCTCAGCGTCATCTGCTTATTTCAGGCTACAACACGGGAATTGACCGTTCCTGCGACCCACTGTTCAAAATGCCCGATGACCCTGCAGGAAGAATGGCACTTTCCGTTCATTACTATACGCCCTCTACACTGTGTATTCTCGATAAGGACGCAAGCTGGGGCAAGGCGATCACCGAATGGGGCAGTGCAAAGGATATAAAAGAGCTTGAAACAAATATGAATATGCTGAAGGAAAGCTATATCGACAAGGGTATTCCCGTCATTGTTGGTGAGTACGGTTGTTTTGGCGATAATAAAAAGCGTGAAGTTAAAGAAAACTGGATGCTTACAGTATCAAAAGCAATGTATGATATTGGTGCTTGTCCTGTATTATGGGATACTCCTGGCGGAGAATGTGACCGTGAAAACGCAAAATTCAGTGACCCCGATTTCATTAAAAAGCTTATTGAACCTGCCAAAAAACAATAAATACCGTAGGATTTCCCTATAGACAAATGGGGCTGTTGCACGTTAATAAAATTATAACAAAAACGGGCGGCTGATAGCCGCCCCTACAAGATAAATGCGCTAAAATACGCAGTTTAATGTAGGGGCGGATATTATCCGCCCGCAATTTTATGATTTTTTAATTAACGTGCAACAGCCCCATATTTTTATGTTATGCAAAAATGTTCAGAACGGAACGGTGATAGTTCTGCATCTGTCCGAAAACGCTCTGCTGCGTCTGAGTGAGTATCTGATGCTTTGTGTAGTCGGCGTACTGCTTTGCCATATCGGCATCTCTCATGCGTGATTCTGCAGCAGTAAGATTTTCGATGTAATTGGTATTGTTGTTAAGCGAGTGGAGAGAACGGTTTTCATTTGCTCCCGTTAAGGCCCTTACTATAGAAAGCTTACTGTTTGCGCCTTCAAGACGGTTTATGGCTTTTGCCGCTCTTTCGGCGGTGGATATGCCCGTGGTATTGATGCGCATAAGATGCTCGTCGATTCTTGCTTTTTGGTACATAATATAGCTGTCTGTGCGGCGACCCGTATGAATGCCTATCTCGGTATCGCTGTCACGGCCTGTTCCGCCGTAGATAAGGCTTTCAGCGGCGTTTCCCGTGAATTTATTGAACACATAGTCGCCGTTTTCGGTGGTATAGAACATTAAATGACCGTTTCTTTCGCCTGCTCTTACAATACTGCCCATACCTTCGAGCCTGTTGTTAAGTTCCGTGGTAAGTTCATCAAGGTTGTATGTTCCGTGAGGAATGCTTACGCTGTAGGGAACGCCGTCAAGCTCAAAGCCGATAGTGTCGTTATCGCTTGAAATAACTATGCCGTCGGAAAGATCGGGCTTGCCGAGGAAAACCGTAGGCTGGGGAGAACGTGTTGCGTCATAGAAAATTCTGTATGCGGAACTTCCTCTTACGCCGTCAATAATTGCGGTTACAGAGTCTTTTTTGCCGTCCTCAGGGAGCTTGCACCATAAAACAAGCTTATCGGAGCTGGAAATACCTGTGTTGTTTTCGGGAACGCCAAGCTCGCCAAGTCCGATAGACGCATTAAAGAAATCGGCAGGGAACTTCTGTCCCGAAGGGTCGGTGAGCTTTGCTATCTCGGCACGTCCGGCTTTTTCGATAGCATCTGCAAGCTCATCCGAAGTATAGTCGCCCGCAGGAATATTGAATTCCACCTTATAAACATTTCCGTCATAGTTAAGGTCAAAAACAACGCCGTCGTTAAGTCCTGTGTAAATGGTAACATTCTTGCCGGAGGATATTTCATCTTCATTTTCGGGTTCAAGGGTGTTTCTTCCAACAATATAAGATACCTTGCTGCCCGATGATGTTCCTGCGGTCTCTTTGTGAATAGAAACAGAAGAATAGCTTGCGTTCTGGAACACCTTGTCAAAAAGTCTTCCCTCAAAATTGCTTATTGAACGTGTGTCGGAAGGACCGAAGCCGACTATGCTTATATAACCGTTTGAAGCAGTGACCGTAAGCTGGTCGGGACCGAGCTTTCCGTCTATGGCAGTCCGGAGAGCGGCTGCAAGCGTATCGGCGGTATAAGAGCCTGCAGGAACGGTAATATCGGCTGTTCCCGAAACAAGGTTTCCGCCTGCTTCAACAGAATATTCAAAGGACATTTTGTTGTCATAGTCGTGTATTTCTATGGTGTTTATTTTGTTCTTGCCCGTAATAGCGCAGCGGCGGTCTATCCTTGTTACTGTGTTTTCCTTTGCAACGTTTCTCGGACGCTTGAAAACGGGAGAATTGTTTGAACTGCTCATGGAAATGCTTTGCGAGCTGCCCTTTCCGTCGGTCACCATAGTAAGGGAAGAGCCTGAAACGGAAACGGTAAGTCCGCTGCCTGCAAATCCTGTCTGCAGCTGTGTAAGAATATCATTCATGCCTGCTGTGCCGGTATATTTGCCTTCGTTAAGGTCAAACTCAACGTCAGTGCCGTTTATTGTAAGAGCAACGTGCTTGTTGGAAGGGGTTATCTCAAGACCGTTTCCCGAGAACAGCGAGCTGAAATAGCTGTTAGTGATAGTCGCAGGATAAATTACCAGATTTGCATCGGCGTCAACAGTGCCACCGCTTCCCACGGGAGCCTTGCTGATGTATTCATCAAGACGGGAAGTACCGTCCATATCGCTGAGAGAATATCCGTCACCGCCCTTGACGGTTCGGAACACAAGACCCTTGTCTGCTCCGCTTGAAACATAGCTTACGGAAACAATGCTGCTGAGAGAAGGGTCTGCGGCAATAATATCGCTTATTTTGGAAGCTGCCTCTGACGGGGTGTTGTAGGTACCGTCGGGGATAATAATGGTAATATCTCTTGTTCCGTCCTCGGGGGAGGTGTATTTGAAGGTGAGCGTATTGTTTGCGGAGGTAACGGTCATAGGAAAATGGCTGTCAAATCCTGCAGCGACCATCTTGGCAGGATTTTCGATCTTTCCCGTTGCAGGGTTGTAATAGGGATTGCCGTTTGTTGCGCTTACCACCTTTGTTTTGTATATGTCGCAGGTGCTTGACGCATTTATGCTGACAGTTCCGCTTTCTGCGGCAGGACCTCGGAATACAAGAGCCTTTCCGCCGCTTTCCGCAGTGACCGAAGTTTTTGCGGTACCGCCGTCGGCTGCTGCGAGCTTTGCGTTAAGCTCTGCCGCAAACTCATCGGCAGATGTATATGTTTTGTGAGTAAGGGTTATATCGTAATTTGTTGCGCCTGCTTTGAAGATAAGCCTGTCGTTTGAATCGTCCACGGTATAAGGAAGCTGGGAAGCTACATTGGGAACGGTAAGAGAAGAGGGAATGTAAACTCTGTTGTGTTCCATGTCAACAACAGCATCAGAACGACCTGCAAGGCTGTTTTTGTATGCGGAATAGGACATTGTGCAGTTTCCGCAGGAAATTTTCGCAGCTGTACCCTTTGAGGCAGTCGTTATTACAAGGCTGTTTCCGCTTAGCGACGCAGACGCCGACGAACCAAGACCTTCATTTATTGCAGAAAGAGCCTGTTCCTTTGTGGAACCCTTGGGTACGAGAATATCAAAGCTTGAAGTTCCGTTTTTATCTGTAACGGAAAGGGTAAGCTCAATATCTCTCCGTGAAACGCCGTCTGCCGTAAACTGTGTCATTACGTTGGGCATAGTCATTACTGCCGGAAATTCCTCAACGTTTTCATCTCCGACAAAGGATTCTCCGTTGTCTATCTCTACCTCATAGCCGTTTTTTATGGAAGGGGTGACCTTGTTGTAAATAATATAATTTTCCTGCTTCTGAGCAGTCGAAGAGGTCTGGTCAACATAGGTTACGGCATTTACGGAAGAACCGGAGGTGGAAGTAACGGCAGGCTTGCCTGATGGCATCGTTCCCGAAGAACTTTCATAGGTCTCTTCCTTGCCCTGTACAATGTTGTAATTGTCGGTGTAATACACGCCTGCAATAAGTCTGCTGTAGGCGGATGCAGATGAAGAAGCCGAGATGGAGCTTATATCCGCACCTTCAAATTCAACGGCAGACAGAGTGAGGTTTTTTCCTACGGTAAATTTTATCTTGTCGGCAAGGTCGGGGTATGACGCTGCAACAGAATCGTTGAGAGCATTCTGAAGTGACGAAGCGTTGTATGTTCCTGCTGCAAGGGTTATATTTACGGTTTTAGCGCCGCTGTCCGTTTGAAGAGTGAAGCTGAGTTCATTTTCATCGGCAGGAATAACTATTGCCGTGTCAAGAGTTTTATTTGAAGTAAGGGAAGCAGGGGTAAACTGCGAGGTCACCTGCGACGGAGCAAGCTTGTTCAGATTTCCCGAATCAAAAAGGTCGTAAACCATAAACGGACTTGGAGCAGCGCTTTCAATGAGGTCGACTTTACATTTGTCTCCGTATTGGTCGGACTTTATTTCAAGAGTTCCCGAAGCACTTATTTCTGCGGTAAAGGGCAGGTCGTTGCCAAGCTGTTCGTTTATTCTTGCGGCAAGGTCAAGGGGAGTGGAGTATGTTTTTTCGTTTTCGCCGTCATCCAGCAGGCTGACCGTAACTCTGTGGCTTTCGGCGCTTCCGTTGTCGCCGTACCATTTCAGGTCAAGTGTGAAATAATCGTTTCTTCCTCTGATTATTTCCAGACCTGTGTCAATAACCTTCTTTCCGGAAAGAACGGATTGAGTGTTGTTTGTATATCCGTAGCAGGCAATATCATAAATGGGTGAGGATCTGTTATCCATTTTAATAAAGTTTCCCGAAAGTCCTGTGATAGTTTCTGTGCTTGCAAGACCGATGATCTTTCCGCCGTCCTTGTTTGTTTCGGGAACGGCACGGACATTTCCGGGAATACCCGCTGCCGTTATCTTGTTGTTGATATGGTCGATAAGCTCGCCTCTTGTATATCTTCCGGGGTCAAGGGTAATGGAATACAACGTATCGTCGCTTCCGAGACGGAATGACATAACATCGTTTTCGCCGCTGTATATCTGAAGCCTTGCATTGTCCGACTGAAACACCGTTACGCCCAGGAGATAACCGTCGGAGGAACCGATCTTTGCATCGTAAAAAAGGCTTGCGCCCGGTCCGCCTATATAGTCAAGACGTCCGGGTTCCACCTGCATTGTAAATTGATTATCTTCATTCAGCCCGATAATAAGGTTAGGCGCATTTTTGTAAAGATCCGTGTCTATCAGATCGGCAAGCTCATCTGCTTCATATGTGCCGTAAGGAACGGTTATTGTATATTCCTTCTGAACGCCGTCAACGCTGTAGCCTATAACAAGGGGCATATTGCTGTCGTTTATTTCAACGGGCTTGCTGTGGACAACAACGCCTTCTTTAAGTCCGTATGCCTGCATATGCTTTTCAAAAAGAGGAACGCCGTTAAAGTGTGCAGTGTCGGTTATCTGACCTATTTCATCAAGGAGCTGCTGATATTCGCAGTCAATTGCGTCACGGTCAAGGTCGCAGTAGGTACCATTGGCAGACTGGACAGCAAGCTCTTCAAGACGGTGGAGGATATTGTGTATCTCCTGTGCGGAGCCGTCCTGAGTGTGAAGGTAGCTTATACCATCGTTAATGTTTTTTGTGCCTTGTTCAAGTCCTGCAATGATTGCTCTTGCTTTTTCCGAGATAGCAAGATGGGCAGCGTCATCGGCGGCACGGTTTATCTGATAGCCGCTTGAGAGCTTTTCAAGAGTTTTCTGGAGCTTTGTAGATGTCTTTTTCTTGCTGTTGAGCAGAAAATCCGAGCCCGTAAGATTATGTATCGTCATTGCAGCACCCCCTTTTTGGCATAACAATATAAAACGTTAAATGCTTACAATATATTTATCGTCATATTTTGCCGAAACTTTAGCTTTTTTACCTGATTTTAAAGTATAAAAACCGAGATCAATGAGCCGCCTGCGTCAGATTTGTTTATGTTTGCGCAAAATGTTAATTTTCTGAACAACTGCTTTTAAGCGGTTGCAATTAATGAGGAATTGTGCTATAATATAAATATACATAAAAAATCATAAGGAATTATAGCGTAAAATGAGCGATTTAGATAATAACAACCACCCCGAACAGGTGAAAACGGCGAAAAACAGAATTTCGGCGCCCCATGTTTTTGCGGCGGCGGTGATCCTGCTGATAATAACGCTTTTTATAATAGTGTTTGTTCTGAACGCAAAAATATCGTCGCTCAGTTCACGGCTAAGTGAAAGCGAGGATTACATAGCAGCGGTCAATTCCCACGTTTACGAATACGCCGCACCCGATGATATGCTTCTTTTCGACGATGCGACCTACGGTGAGGTGTGGCTCCCCGCAATGGAAGAGGTGCCGCTCAATACCCTTGATCACAGCAGACTGGAGCTTGATGAGAATAATCGTTATGCCTATTATGATGAAAACGGAGAGTGTATCTCACGGACAGGCATTGACGTTTCCTATCATCAGGGGGATATCGACTGGGAAAAGGTAGCTGCCGACGGAATTGATTTCGTTATGGTAAGGATAGGCTACAGGGGCTATGAATCGGGAATAATGCGAGCCGATGAACGTGCGGACGAGTATATTTCCGGTGCTCTTGAAGCAGGACTTGACGTTGGAGCGTACTTTTATTCACAAGCTGTCACCGAAGCCGAAGCTGCGGAAGAGGCTGTCTTTACCGCAGAGCTGCTTAAGGATTACAAAATAACCTATCCCGTTGTTTTCGACTGGGAGCTGCCGGGCGATGAAAGCGCAAGAACAAATGACGTTTCCGCCGAAACGCTGAACAAGTGCGCTGCGGTGTTCTGCAGTGAAATTTCAAAGCTGGGATATACGCCCATGATATACAGCGGACTTAAAATGGCGCTGTGCAAATACGATATGCGCTCAATGTGCGTTTTCGACTTCTGGTATGTGGAGTACAAGGACGGTCACAATCCGCCCCTTTATCCATATGAACTCAATATGTGGCAGTACGCCAGCGATGGCAGAGTGAACGGTATAGATTCCGACGTTGATATGAATATCTGCTTCACCGATTATAATAAACTGTATGGAGCAACACATCACGAATAAAATTTTCCTGCAAACTGTGCAGAATTTCAGAAAGGAATGATATATTATGCAGACAGAGATCTCATCCGACATCTTAAAGGTAAAAATAGATTCTTTCGGAGCCGAGCTTCATTCCGTAAAAGACTATAACGATACCGAATATCTTTGGCAGGCGGACGAAAAGGTATGGAAGCGCCATGCTCCTGTTCTGTTCCCCTTTATCTGCAATACAGCTTCAAAAAAATATACCGTGAACGGAAAGGAATATTCCCTTGCCAACCACGGCTTTGCAAGAGACAGCGAGTTTGAGCTTCTTTTCAGCAAAGGCAGTTCTGCGGAGTTCTACCTTGGCTACAGCGAGGAAACGCTGAAGATATATCCCTATAAGTTCGGTCTTTACGTTAACTACACCCTCGACGGCAACAAGCTGAGGGTAACATACACCGCAGAAAACAAGGACGACAAGGATATGTATTTCTTCATCGGCGGACATCCTGCATTCAGATGCCCCGTTGACGCTCAGGAGAAGTTTTCCGACTATACCGTTGTTTATGAGAAAAACGAGAATATTGTCCGTGATACGGAAGGCTGCACGGGAGAAGTTATCCTTGCAGGCGGAAACAAGGTATCCCTTTCCCACGGCTTGTTTGAAAGAGATGTGTTTTTGAAGAACCGTCCGGAATCCTCATGGGTGGCTCTTGTAAGCAATTCAAGGGATCATAAGGTAAAGCTGCATTTTGACAACAAGGGCTGCATAGCCGTGTGGTCGTCCTGGTTTGAGGATAAGGAAAGGACGGAGGCTGCAAGGTTTGTCTGCCTTGAACCTTGGAGCAGCGTTCCCGTTTACTGCGAGGGAACGGAGGAGCTTACCGAAATGCCCGATGCAATAAAACTTGCGCCGGAAGAAAAATACGCTTTTTCCTTTACCGTTGAGATAGGCTGAAAGCGTGAAAATATACATAAAAAGGAGCGATGAACATGGCAGGAGAAAGAAAAGACAGCAATATTACCGTCACCGTTTCCCCTAATAATACAGAGGCCTTTGTATATGTAACTCCCCCGGAAAACGGCGGAGCTCCGGTTACAAAGGAAATGATAATATCGGCACTTGGGCTGTATAATGTCAGATTCGGCATAAGAGATGAGATAATCGATTCTATTGTTGAAGAACAAAGATATGAGCAGAAGCTGTGTGTCGCTGTGGCTGAACCTCCTGTAGACGGAGAAAACGGAGATATAACATACAGATATTCCAAAACCGCAGAGGCTGCTCCGGTTGAAGACGAATTCGGTTTTGTGAATTATAAGGATCTTGGACTTATAAAAACGGTTTACACAGGAAATGTTATCGCAGATATAAAGCTTCCTACTGAGGGCAAGCCCGGAACAGACGTAAGAGGTGCGCCTATGCGTCAGATCGTGGGAAAAAAGGCTTCCTATACTATCGGAGTTAATACGAAGCTGAATGACGAAGGAACCCAGATAGTAGCGGCGGCTGACGGTCATCTTGTGTTCAAAAACGGTGCATTCTGCGTTGAGACCGTTGTTACCGTAAGCGGAGATGTTGACTCTTCCGTGGGAAATATCGACTTTATCGGCGATGTTATCATAAAGGGCAGCGTGTGCGAGGGCTTCAAGGTGTCGTCAAATGCAAACATTACCGTCAACGGCGAGGTCAACGGAGCTACTCTTGAAGCAGGCGGCAATATCATAATAAAAAAGGGCTGCATAAACTCAAAGATAACCTCCCACAGCTCCCTTTCCGCACAGTTCTGTGAAAGATGTACAATAAAGTGCGACGGCGACGTTTCTTCCCAGAATTATATCATCTGTGACGTTTACTGCGGCGGAACTCTTGTAACAAAGGGCTCTAACGGAAGTATCATCGGCGGAAGATACACTATTCTCAACAGCATCGAAGCGGCTAACATCGGTTCGAAAAACTATACTCCCACGGATATAACCTTGGGCGACAACGCTATTCTTGCCAAGGAAAAGGGCGAGCTTGAAGCGAAGATAGCTGCTTTGCAGAAGAGTATGAACGAGCTTACGCTTATCGTTAATTTCCTTACGGAAAAGAAAAAGGAGCTTCACCGTCTGCCCGAGGACAAGGAAAAGATACTTGGAAATGCTGCAAGGCAAAAGATCCTTTACAGCGTTGACGTAAAAAACGCTCAGAAGAGGATAGAGGAGATAAATATTTCTCTCGAAGCCAAGCAGATGCTTTCCGTAGGCTGCAGAGGATATATCTACCCCGGAACAAGGATAACCATCAACGATGTGACCTTCAAGGTTGAGGACGAGTATGTCCGCAGCCTGATAAAGCTGGATAAGGATGGTCAGATAACTGTCTCTCCCCTTTGATAACAGACCATAAAACGTGCCGCAGGCGGTCAGGCTTTCCGCTTGCGGCACATTATTATATATTCGGTTTGTTTTCCTTTATTGCAAGGGAAATTTCCGAGACCTTGGCTTCTATGGCACGGAGCTTTTCATCGGTTCGTTCATAAGAACCGTCCCTGAGCTGCTTTATGACTGCTTCTGCGTCATTATATATGTCTTTCATTCCAAGATTTCCGGCAACGCCCTTCAACTTGTGAACGTGCATGATAAGCTTGTCCGTATCACGGCTGTCAAGAGCCTTGTATATGTCAGGGAAACGGTCTGTTTCTGAAAATTCATTGAGAAACTGTACATATATATCGTCGTTTCCCACAAAACGCTCCACAGTGCCGTTTACGTCAACATTAAGTTTTTGAAGAGCACTGAAAAGCCCGGAGTACTCCGAACGCATAAAATCAACCCTTTCGTTTTTGAAATGTTATTCTGATGTTAATTATATATTAATATTTACGCTCTGTCAATCGGCAAAATGTTTAAATAAAGTATAATTTTTTTAAAAATTTGCCATATGTATTGAAATTGTATAAACCAAGAGCCTTGTGATAGCTGAGAATTGTGTTTAATGACAGTAAAATATGTGTGAAATATGTATGACGCCTATTGAAAAAAATTAGTATCGGTGGTATAATATAATAAAATTAACGAAAGAGCGTTTTATCGCAATAAAATTTTTAGTAATTTATACAGTTTATTTTTTTCTGTTATTTTTCAAGGGGTGTTTTTTGTGTTTGAAAATCTTAAGGTTCTTGTCTGTGACGATTCTGTTCTTGTAAGAAAGCAGATGTCGAAAATTCTCGGCAGCTTCGGTATCACAAATGTTGAAGAGGCTTCCGACGGCGTTCAGGCGGTGGATAAATACGCCGGATTTATGCCCGATATTGTTTTTATGGATATTGTTATGCCTGAAAAAAGCGGAGTTGACGCTTTAAAGGATATTGTTTCCCTTAATCCTGCCGCAAAGGTTGTTATGGCTTCCTCGGTGGGAACTCAGGGTAATCTTAAAGAAGCTATTGAAAACGGTGCATATGACTTTATTCAGAAACCGCTTACAGAAGAGAGTGTAGGCAAGATACTGGATAAAATAAAGGGATAAGGAGGAGTTTGCTATGTTTACACAGTTTTTCGGAAATTATCTTCTGAACAAGGGGCTTGTTTCTCCCGAATGTCTTGCCGACGCACTGTCAAAGCAGAAGGATACCCGACTGAAGCTGGGCGTTCTTGCAATAAATGCAGGTATCATGACAGCAGCTCAGGTCGATAAGGTTCATGCGGAACAGCAGAAGGTCGACAAGCGTATCGGCGATATTATGGTCGATATGGGCTATGCCACAAGAGAGCAGATAGAAGAGCTTTTCAAGACCCAGCCAAGCGGACATCTTCTTCTCGGTCAGGCACTTGTAGACAGCGGATATATGACAAATACACAGTTTGAGCAGGCACTCGCCTCCTATAAGGCAGAGAACGGTATTTCCGACGCCGATTTCTATGATCCCGAAGAAAACAGCGCCAACAAGCTGGTAAGGCGTTTCTATAAATTCAGAGACGACAGCAACGTTACATATCTTACAGGCTATATTACTCTTCTGTTCAAGAATCTGGTGCGTTTCATAGGTGATGATTTTACTCCTTTGGATGCTGAGTATGTAAGTGACAAGATCTGCCATGACTGTATCGGTCAGAAAATGGAAGGCTCAGTAAAGGCGATCGCCGTTATTGATGCAGATGAGGACGCTGCAATTGAGTTTGCTTCAAGATTTTCGGGCGAAAAGCTGTCTGCAAACGATGAATACACTCAGGCGTGCATAAGCGAATTTCTTAATCTCCACAACGGTCTGTTTGCGGTAAACGTTTCCAATCAGGGCGGCGGAGAGATAAAGCTCCAGCCTCAGTCCTTCTATCAGACACTTAACCTTTCGGAGCTTGAAAACGCATATGTTGTTCCTTTCCGATTCTCTTTCGGAACGATAAACTTTATAATCAGCATATAAATTTGCATAAAAATTCAAGGCTGCTGCAGTGGTTTATGACGCTGTGGCAGCCTTGTTTTTATTGTATTATGCTGTTCTTTTTTGTAGGGGCACACAATGTGCGCCCGTGGGTCAACAATTTTTGTGAGGTTAAAACAGCTTTGTCGTGGGTAACGGTGGTAAGGTTTGTCGTGTCGCAGTAAAATGCTCGTCGCTCTGCTCCTTACATTTTCCTGCGAGGGAAGATTGGGGGATACGGTGACATAGTTTGTCGTGTCGCGGTAAAATGCTCGTCGCTCTGCTCCTTACATTTTCCTGCGAGGGAAGATTGTGGGGATACGGTGACATAGTTTGCCGTGTCGCAGTAAAATGCTCGTCGCTCTGCTCCTTACATTTTCCTGCGAGGGAAGATTGGGGGATACGGTGACATAGTTTGTCGTGTCGCAGTAAAATGCTCGTCGCTCCGCTCCTTACATTTTCCTGCGAGGGAAGATTGGGGGATACGGTGACATAGTTTGTCGTGTCGGATAAAATGCACGTCGCTCCGCTTCGCACATTTTATCCGAGGAGACTTTTATTTTACGGGATAGAAATAGGCGCAATTCACATTGATTGGTTCCGCAGGTTTTGTGTCATATGACACATTGCTTGGTTCCTCTTCTTGATGTGAATTGCGCCTTTGGATTTTTTACTTTACTGTCTTAACTGTTACAATGCGTTGCACCTTAGTTTAAGGAATTTCGCTCTCTGCGGAGAGCGACAAGGGGCTACTCGCCCCTTGACCCTCGCCAAAGGGACTTGTCCCTTTGGAATCCCGTTACGCTTCGCTGTCGGGTCAGCAGGCTGTGTTTAAAGCTTTGCTGCTGTTTCCTTTATGTATGCGGCAAGCTCGTCCTTAAGCTCGGGGCGTGAAAGTCCCACATCAATTGCGGCTTTCAGTATTCCCAGCTTATTGCCCATATCGTAGCGCTTGCCTGTGAAATCCACGCCTATCATTCCGTCTTTCCGTGCAAGAACCTTCATTGCGTCCGTAAGCTGAAGCTCGTTGTTCCTGCCGTTGGGTATAGTTTCAAGAATTTCGAAAATATCGGGCGGAAGTATACATCTGCCGAGAATTGAATAGTTGGAATATATCTGCTCTTCGGAGGGCTTTTCCACCATATCCGTTATGCTGAAAAGTCCGCTTTCCAAGGGTTCTATCTTCATTGAGGAATACTTTTTCACTTCCTCCGTGGAGACTTCCTTTATTCCCGCAACGCCCTTGCCGTATTTTTCATACGCACGGCAAAGCTGCGCAATTGCAGGGTCCTCACCGATTATTACGTCATCCCCGTAAAGTACGGCAAAGGGCTCGTTCCCCACAAAGTTTTTGGCGCAGAGAACGGCGTGACCCAGACCAAGCTGCTCCTGCTGGCGCACATAGGTGAAATCCGCCATTTTTGCTATGTTGAGCATATCGTTAAGCGTATCCAGCTTGCCGCTTTCGTACAGCTTTTTTTCAAGGTCGGGAGAGCGGTCAAAGTGGTCTTCAACAACGTGCTTGCCCCTTGAAAGCACGATGAGAATATCGGTGATACCTGCTTTTACACATTCTTCCGCAATATACTGTATAGCAGGCTTGTCAACGATAGGTATCATTTCCTTTGGCATAGCCTTTGAAGCCGGAAGAACTCTTGTGCCCAGACCTGCGGCGGTGATGACAGCTTTTCTTATTTTCATAAAAATACCCCTGATGTTTTTATTTTTGTTTTATGTGTTACGCCCTTAGATCAGACCAAATCCGAAGCCGAATTCCATCAAACGGGCGATTATATATCTTAAGGAAAGGCAGATAAATCCTACCGTCAGAAGAAGTGCGATGGAGGTGCCGCCCTTTGAGCGGAGGGTCTGTCTGAGGAGCTGCGGCGGTACCGATTTCTTTATCTTTGCGGTTTTCTTTACGGCTTTTTTGTAGTATATCCAGTTTGCAAAGGAGCCGAAGAAAAACATGATAACGTAGCTGAGAAAATAGGACAGCGTAAGCATTGTGCTGAATGCGGAGCTTCTGGTGTCGATGAATTTTCCCACCATATCGGGATTGCTTGCCGCAAGCATATATATTTCCCCGGGAAGAGAGGTGAAAAGCCTTAAAATGAAAGCCGCCGCCGACATAAGGGGCATCTTTCTGTTTGCAAAATAAAGCTCGGGGAATATCATTGCCGAAAAATTCCAGCTTATTGCCTTGCCGGTTTCCTTTATGCGCTTGAATATGGGAAGATAGTAGTGGGTATTCGTTTCAACATAGTCGCCAAGCTCACAAAGCCTTACTCCGTCAAAGTCCTCGTCGGGGTTGTAGCCGCAGAGAGGGTCGGAAAAGTTCACAAGAAAGGGCTGGATATTTATTCCTTGTTCCTGACCGTTCATCATTCCGGGAAAAGTGTTGCCGTTCATTGCCCTATTCTGATTTTCACGCATTTTTTCGTTATGCCTTTCAAGAGCAGGCATAGGTTCGCCGCATCTTTCGCAGAAAAGAGCGTTTTCCGGGTTAACATAGCCGCATCTTCTGCAAACAAGGTCGTTCTGTGCCTCCGTCTGCTGCGCCGCAGAAATTTCGGGGGAAGGCTGCCATGTTCCCTTTGAATTGTGAAGCTCCGTATTTATGCAGCTTCCTGTTTTTGCATAGCATTCCCTGTGGTAAGGGGTACCGCATTCCGGGCAGACTACAATATCGTCCGATTCGGAGAACGTCCCTTTGCATACTATACATTTTTTGCCTGTATAATCAGCCATTAAAAAGCCCCCGTTTCACTAATGTTATTTACAGTATATCACATAAAAACCAAAATAACAAGAATAATAAACACAGTTTCATCTGTTTTTCACATTATTGTACATTTTGTACGTTGCAAAGGACGCCGGAGGGTGATATAATTCTAATTGACAAAATAACAGCAAAAAGGAGACGTTAATATGAAAAAGGAAGTAAAGTTTACAAAAGGCACACAGATCATAAAAACTGTTTTTGCTCTTGCACCCTTTGCAATGATAGCGGTCTGCGCCGTTCTGTATTTTACGGTTTTCCGCAATGTGACCGTGGAACAGCTGCTTCGCTATACTCCCGAAAATATATGGCTTGCCGCAGTTGTTATAATAGGTATGTTTTCCCTTAAATCCCTGACGTTTTTCTTCCCCATGCTTGTCATAGTCACAGCCTGCGGAAGCGCTGCGCCCAACATATGGGCTGCGCTGCTTATAAACACTATAGGGGTATTCTGCATGATGAACATTCCCTATCTGATAGGACGCTTTGCACAGCGTGAGTTTGTGGAGGACTTTATTGCCAAGCATAAGAAAATGCAGGCGGTTCAGGACATAAAAATGAGCAACGAAATTTTCTTCATATTCTTTCTGCGCATAATAAACTGCCTGCCCTACGATGTTGTAAGTATGTTCCTCGGCTCAACCGGAACAAGCTGGAAAAACTATATTGCAGGCTCTATGCTGGGAACTCTGCCGGGTATGATACTTTCAACGACAATGGGACTTTATATGGACGATCCGCTGTCACCCGGCTGCATAATTTCTGCGGCGCTCAACGTTTTCGTTTCCATAATTTGTGGAGTAACGTACCTTTTATACCTGCGCAAGCTTAAAAAAGCCAAGAAAACCGAAAGGAACAAATGCGAATGATAAAACTTATTGCAGCGGATATGGACGGAACTCTTCTTAACGATAAAAAAGAGCTTCCGCCCGATTTTTTCACCGTTCTTGACAGGCTCCGCAGCAGGGGAGCGCACTTTGTAATAGCCAGCGGACGCTCCTTTTCCTCGCTGAAAATAAGCTTCGGGGAATGTATGGACAAGCTGGACTTCATCTGCGACAACGGTGCATACGTTGTTGTGGGCGGAGAGCTTGTGAGTATGAGCATTCTTGATAAAAAGCGGCTTAAAGATATGCTTGAGCTATGCCTGTCACTTAAAGGCACAACGCCCGTTCTCTGCGGCGTTCACGGCACCTATTTCGAGCGCACGAGCGATGAATTTTTTAATGAGGTAAGCAAGTTTTACCTTAACTATACCTGCGTTGACGACATAAGAACGGTTGAGGACGATATTTTCAAGGTGGCAATATGCGATACCGTAGGTCCCCAGAACAATTCCTACCCCGTTATGGCGGCAGAGTTTGAAAAGGACTTCACCGTAGCCGTAACAGGCCCCAAGTGGATAGACCTTATGAACAAGGGCATCAACAAGGGCGCTGCTCTTGAAAAAATACAGCGTGAGCTTAATATTTCCAAGGCGGAAACTATGACCTTCGGGGATTATTTCAACGACAAGGAGCTGCTTCTTGCCGCAGATTACGGTTTCGTTATGGCGAATGCCCACCCCGATATGTTCGCATACGGAAAATACCGTGCGGAAAGCAACAACGACTGCGGAGTTACAAAGGCTATTGTAAAATATGTGCTGACGGAGGAATGAAATGAACGAAAGACTGCCTTATCTGCGTGAAAAGACCGCTCTTCTCACCACCTCGCCCGGCGTTTACCGAATGAGGGACAAAACGGGACATATTATTTACATCGGCAAGGCGAAAAACCTCCGCAACCGTGTTACAAGCTATTTCTGCAAATCTCCCGACCATACTCCAAAGGTTGCAAAAATGGTGTCCAACGTCTACGACTATGATTTCATCGTCACCGATTCGGAGTATGAGGCGCTGGTGCTGGAATGTTCCCTTATTAAGCAGCACAAGCCCAAGTATAACATTCTTTTGAAGGACGACAAGGGCTACAGCTATATAAAAATTTCCGAAGGTGATTATCCCCGTATAACCTCCGAGCTGCAGAAGAACGGCGGCGGTAAATTTATCGGACCCTATACAAGTTCATTTGTGGCAACGCAGACTGCGGCGGAGGTCAACAAGGTGTTTATGCTCCCCACCTGCCGCAAGGTCTTTCCCCGTGATTTCGGCAAGGGTCGCCCCTGTCTTAACTACCACATAAAGCAGTGTATGGGCGTTTGTACGGGTAAGATACCCCGTGACGAGTACGCTCAGATAATAGCGCAGGCGGAGGATTATATAAAAAGCGGCTCCGAGGCTTCCGTTGAAAAGCTGACGGAGAAAATGAACGAAGCTGCGGAAGAACTGGATTTTGAACGTGCCGCAAGGCTGCGTGACCGCATTTCTGCAATAAAACGTGCTGCGGACAGCCAGAAAATAATCAACGAGGATATGAAAAAGGACACGGATATTATCGCTGCCGCACAGAACGGCGGTGAAGCCTGCGTTGCCATACTTATGTACAGGGGCGGACGGCTCTGCGACAGAAGCGAGATACCTGCAGGCGAACCGGACGACACAGGCGCTATGATACAGGAATTTATGGAGCTGTATTATTCCGTTCCCGAAAGGATACCCCGTGAGATAATTACCGAGGAGGAGATACCCGACCCCGAAATGATGACCCGTATGCTCCGTGAAAGGTGCGGACGGGCTGTGGATATTTATTCAAGAAAACGGGGCAGGGGACTGGAGCTTATAACAATGGCAAAGGAAAACGCCAGCGAATCCCTTGCCTTAAAGGTAGGCAGAACGGGACGGGAGATAGTTGCCCTTGAAGAGCTTGCCAAGCTGCTGGGACTTGAAGCTCCGCCTCTTTATATCGAAGCCTACGATATTTCCAACCTTGCAAGTTCTTCAATGGTTGCGGGAATGGTTGTGTTTGAGAACGGCAGACCCAACAAAAAGGCGTACAAGCGGTTCTCCATAAAGGAGGTCGCCGTGCAGAACGACTATGCTTCGATGCACGAAGTCCTTGAACGTCGTTTTAAGCACTACAAGGACGATGCGGAAACAGATGAAGGCTTCAAGCGTCTGCCCGACCTTATCCTTCTTGACGGCGGAAAGGGACAGGTAGGTGCAGTTGAGCCTATTCTTCGTGAAATGGGGATAAACGTGCCTCTTTTCGGTATGGTCAAGGATAACAAGCACCGCACCAGAGCCATTGCAACAGGCGGCGGAGAAATTGCCATAAACGAAAACAAGGCTGCATTTATGCTTGTGACAAGGATACAGGACGAGGTGCACCGCTACTCAATAACCTATCAGCGCAGCAAGCACCGCAAGCAGTCCTTTGCCTTGGAGATCACCAAAATAAAGGGTATAGGGGAGAAAAAGGCGGCGAAGCTGCTTGGTGCCTTCAAAACACGGGACGAGCTGAAAAAAGCCTCTCCCGAGGAAATAGCCAAAGCAGCAGGTGTAAACGCCGAGCTTGCCCGTGAGGTGTGGGAATTTATCAAATGTGAAATGTGAAAAGTGGAAAGTGAAATTATGGTATTGCCTTCGGCGATGTATTTAAAATCCGTGAGCGCTGCGAATACCATAATTCCACTTTTTACTCTTCAAATTCCAAATTAAAAAATTGCAATTAATAGAAATTTATAAAATGTTATAGACAACGCCGATTTTTTGAGTTATAATATATTGTATGTGATAAAAAAAGCAGACTTGTCCGCTTCGAGGTTTTGTGACAAAGCGGAAGTATTATTATAATTAACGGAGAATTTTTGTTTATGAGAGTTATTACGGGAACTGCCAGAGGAAGACGGCTTCAGACCTTGGAGGGAGACGATGTCCGCCCTACTACCGATAAGGTAAAGGAAGCGGTTTTCTCCGTTGTACAGTTCGATATAGAGGGTTCTAACGTGCTTGACCTGTTTTCCGGTTCGGGACAGCTTGGCATAGAAGCCCTTTCAAGGGGAGCAGCAAAATGTACCTTTGTTGATATGTCAAGGAATTCTGTTAAAATAACAAATGAGAATATCAAGAATTGCGGCTTTGAGGATAAGTCCTCGGTGCTCAATACGGACAGCATAGGCTACCTGCGCACCTGCCGTCTGACCTTTGACCTTGCTTTCCTTGACCCACCCTACAGAAAGGGCATTTTAGAGGAAGCGCTGCCCCTGCTTGAACCCCATATGTCACAAAGAGGCATAGCCGTGTGCGAGCATGAAACGGGACTTGTTCTCCCCGATGAGATAGGCAGGCTGAAAAAGTCAAAGACCTATAAATACGGAAAAATAGAAGTTACCGTTTTCAGAATACCCTTCGGCGACGGTGCTTCGGAGGAATAACGCACTTTTGCGGTATAACCCGAAAAGGAATGATATAAAATGAGCAATTCAAGGATAGCCGTGTGTCCGGGCAGCTTTGACCCCGTTACCTTCGGGCATACGGATATTATACACAGAGCTTCAAAGCTGTTTGACAAGGTAATAGTTCTTGTTTCCGTCAACGCAGTAAAAAATCCGTCCTTTACCACCGTTGAGCGAGTGCAGCTTATAAACAAGGTGCTTGACAGCCTGCAGCTTGACAACGTTGTGGTGGATATATGGGACGGGCTTCTGGCGGATTACGTCAAGCAGGTGGGAGCCGTGGCGATAATAAAGGGTCTGAGAGCGGTATCTGACTTTGAGTACGAATTCCAGATGGCGCTTGCCAACAAGATACTTTATGACGGCGCAGAAACGGTGTTCCTTACCACAAGCGCAGAAAATATGTACCTTTCTTCAAGCGTAGTAAAGCAGATAGCGTCCTTCGGCGGCGATATAAGCCATTTTGTGCCGGGATGTATCCTGAGAGATATTACGGAAAGACTTGTTCCAAAGGAAATTCAGAAAAATTAAGCAGGAGGTTAATGAAATGATTATTGACGAAATTCTTGATATGATGGACGATATGCTTGACGAAGCAAGCTCTGTTCCGTTCAGCAGCAAAAAGGGCGTTATCGACCTTGACAAAATGAGAGGCTGCATCAACGACCTCAGGCTTAATCTTCCCGACGAGATACGCAACGCCAAGAATATAGTAAGAGACCGTCAGGAG